>LGET01000181.1 GCA_001507935.1 Thermococcales archaeon 44_46 | reverse complement strand
TTTATGCGTGCCGATGAGTATTTACAAAAGAGAGCCGTTGTTGGCAAAATTACTACTGGAAGCAAATCCTTGGATAAGCTTCTTGGCGGTGGAATTGAAACACAGGCTATTTCCGAGGTATTTGGAGAGTTTGGAAGTGGAAAATGCTTTGCAAAGGACACTCCAATCTATTACGAAAATGACACAGTAGTGCATTTTGAGAGCATAGAGGAAATGTATACAAAGTATGCACTCAAAAATGGCGAAGTTCCATTTGATAATGGCTTCGCTGTTCCAGTGGATACTGTGACCGTTTACGCCTTTGATCTTGACAGCGGAGAAGTAAAAAGGACAAAGGCAAGTTACATTTACCGGGAGAAGGTCTCAAACCTTGTAGAACTTAAGCTTTCAACTGGGATCAACATTAAAGTAACACTTCCTCACCCTGTGTTGGTATTTAGGGATGGGTTCCAGTGGATAAAGGCTGGAGAAATCAAAAGGGGAGATGTGCTTGTAGGGGTTAGGAAAGTACCAGCAAATTCTTTGACTATTGATGAGGATGATGCATACTTTTTGGGTCTATTTGTGGCTGAAGGTACAGCAAACCCTGTTTCGATAACAACAGGCTCTGAAGTTATCAAGGACTTTATCGTCGAGTACCTAAAAAGCAAAGACGGTTACACTCCAACGGTAGAAACGAGAAGGGGGCTTTATAGGATTCTTATAAGAAAGAGCACGGTAGATAGAGTACTTGGGAACTTAGCGAAGAGTGACGCAAGCACAAAAGAAGTTCCGGATGTAATTCTCAATGGGGATGAAACAACATTGATGGCATTTTTAGCCGGATATGTGGATGGTGACGGATACGTATCTAACAGTATTGTAGAGTTATCAACAAAAAGCAAAAAACTTGCAGATGGCTTAGTTTTCCTGTTAAAGCGTTTGGGAATAACCTCCACGGTTTCAGAGAAACTCATTGAAGGAAAGACGTACTACAGGCTTTATATAACTGGTGAAGACAGAAGCCTGCTTGAGGATGTAATTAAAAAGTCAAAAATTAAAGTTGGTGGATTTAATTCAGGAGGGATTGGGAGGTATCCACCACAGCTTGCACGGTACCTAGGAAAGCTTTATTCACACTTCAAGTTGCCTAAACGAGAAGGTGAGACAGCATATCACCTGCTAACACGTTCAAAGGAAGTTTGGTTTACTGAAAAGACGTTAGAGAAAATAGAAGAGTACTTTAAAAAAGCCCTTGCAGAGCTTGAGCGTGCTGAAAAAGAACTTTGCAATACTGATAAGCCAAAGCTACCATTTTCATGGACAGTCCTCAAAAAATATGGTTTTACAGAAGGTCAAATTAAAAATTACCGCTACCGGGGGATTCCTAAAGATACAGAATTAAGAGCTAAAGTTATATCCGCGCTAAAATCTGAAATTCAACACCTAAGAGAAATAGCAAGGCATGCACTTGAGGTGATATCTTTAGCTAGGAAGCTCTCATTCTACGAAGTTGAGAGCGTTAGCTTGGTGGAGTACAATGACTACGTCTACGATCTGGTGGTTCCAGAGGTTCACAACTTTGTTGCACCAAACGGGCTGATACTCCATAATACCCAATTAGCCCATACATTGGCTGTTCTCGTCCAAAAGCCCCCAGAAGAGGGCGGATTGAATGGAAGCGTAATCTGGATTGACACCGAGAACACCTTCAGACCGGAGAGAATAAAGCAAATAGCGGAAAATAGGGGTATGGATCCAGAGGAAGTATTAAAGAACATTTACGTTGCCAGGGCATTTAACTCCAATCATCAAATGCTCCTTGTAGAGAGGGCTGAAGAAATCATTAAAGAAAAGGCTGCAAGTGATAGGCCGGTTAAACTTCTTGTGGTGGATTCTCTCACAGGACACTTTAGGTCTGAATACGTCGGGAGAGGGACATTAGCAGAGAGGCAACAAAAGCTCGCCAAGCACTTAGCTGACCTCCATCGTTTGGCTAACCTTTACGATATAGCAGTATTCGTTACCAACCAGGTTCAGGCGAGACCTGATGCATTCTTTGGCGATCCAACAAGACCAATAGGCGGTCATATCTTGGCACACTCCGCCACTGTTAGAGTTTATTTAAGGAAAGGAAAGGCCGGAAAGAGGATTGCGAGACTTATAGACTCTCCGCATCTACCTGAAGGGGAAGCGGCGTTTACGATAACTGAAAAAGGAATTGAAGATTAGCCCTTTAACTTTTTAAACTCTTTTCTAAATTTCCTTTGAGGATCTATGAAAGTAGAGGCAAGGCTGAACCCAACTTACAAAGAGATCGTGGATATTTTCAACCGGGCCCTCTCAAAAGAGGCTATAGTGAATATCTTTGCCCATTGCAGGGTTTTTTACGATGGGAGGGCTAAGAGCGAGCTTGGCCCGGGTGATAGAGTTATATTAATAAAGCCTGATGGCTCCTTTTTAATTCACCAAAAGGAAAAGCGAGAGCCCGTTAACTGGCAGCCCCTGGGAGTTCTGTCGGGCTTGAGATAAATGATGGGAAGTTGTTCCTTAGGAGCGTCCGGAGAAAGCCTCGAGAAGTTCTTGAAGTGGAGCTCCTTAACGTTTACCTAATCTCCTATTTTCAGGCGGAAGACTATGAGGAGTTAGCATTAACAGGTAGTGAAGCTGAAATGGCGGATCTAATCTTTGAGAACCCTTCGCTTATTGAAGACGGCTTTAAACCGCTATTCAAGGAGAAGCCCATAAAGCATGGAATCGTGGACGTTCTTGGAGTGGACAAAGAGGGAAACATTGTCGTCCTTGAGCTCAAGCGCAGGAGAGCTGATTTGCATGCTGTTAGTCAGCTCAAGAGGTATGTCGAGGCCATGAGAGAAGAACATGAAAAAGTCCGCGGCATTCTCGTTGCTCCGTCTTTAACTTCCGGTGCCAAAAAGCTTCTGGAAAAGGAGGGGCTCGAATTTAGAAAGTTGGATCCTCCAAAAAGGGGAAAATCTAAAAGGGGGAGGCAGAAGACTCTTTTTGATTAACCCATTGCCATTTCGTGTGGAAGCATTTCTCTGACTTTTACCCGCATTATGTTGTCTTCGCTTGAGACCTCAATTACCTTCCCCAGTCCCACAAGCCTTAGCTGTATTCTGCATACGGTAATTTCCCGCTCATCACTCTCTTCCCAGGGTATTCTCTGTTCCATCTCTTCCATCTTTAGGACTTCTGCTATTATTCCCTCCGTTCCCCGGGTTATGTCTTGAGGAGTTTCATAAGTCAGGAATATCTTTTCTCCGGGCTTCAATTTTCGGGTAACAATAACGTTTCTTGCACTTCTTACCTCTATTGTCCTGTAGGGATTTCTCATGAGTTGATCAAGAGTTTTCCGGGCTATCCCCCCAAGTACAAGGAGTTCCATACCCTTCACCTCACAGATAAACACTTTCGTATTCTTTTTCAGCCCTTCTTCTCGCGGACTCCATCTGTTCGTGCATTTTTCTCAGCTGCTCTTCTATCATCTCTGCTTCCTTCAGCAAAGGTTCGGTTGAAACCTCTATTGGGGCTAATTTTTTGAG
>LGET01000180.1 GCA_001507935.1 Thermococcales archaeon 44_46 | reverse complement strand
GCCGGCTCGAAACCAAGGTTTCTAAGACCAATGGTTACCTCAAAATCCTCCCCCGGGTGAACTACTTCAGGTTTTTCAATGTTCTCTATCTCAAAAGTTGCTTCCCCCTCCCGAATTACAGTTATGGAGAAATAATTAAAGCCCTGCAGCATTTGCAAATTCTCTCCTCTCTGCACGTGATATGCAAGTGAAATGTAGAGGGGATAAATACCGGGATCAATGTTTTCATTTACCTTGAACTTGAATTCAACGACTTTCTCCTCTTTTCCGTCCAGATATTCTATGTACTTCACCGCGCTATCTACAGGCAAGAGAACACTCTGCACAACTCCGCTCTGAGATGCAACTTGGGCTATTACCTCACCCATCCCTCCACCGGAAGGGGCAAACGAAACAGGGGTTGGGGACACAACTACCGTGATGAACTTTGCTTTTAAAGCTCCCTCGTTCTTTATGTGGACTTTGACAGTAATTTCATCGCCGGGTCTAACTTTTTCCGGGGTTTCAGCCCATGCCGTAAGGTATGCCGGTATCATTGAGGCTTTCCATTCAGAAGGGCCGCTTATGCTTATCCTTGCACCATTTGGATAAATCTGAAGGGCTGTAATAGATACCTTTTCCCCATCAACCTCAACTTCTATGGTCTCGTTTTCGCCTATGAGGCTTATATTGGGATAAGTGATCGTCATGAGAAGGTCTTCTTTTGATATACCCAGCTCGGGATGCTCTTCGACGGTTTTGAACACCGCATCCACGATTTCTTCTTGGGACGCGCTGTTAAGCCACAAATAGAATTGGGCGAGCTCTACAGGATTTGTTGTGTTGTAGCCAAGGGTTTCTGCCATTGCGTAGAGGAATGTTGTGTTTGTGAGAAGCTCTTGTATTTTTTCCGGATTAGGAACTTTTATTGACGCGTAATCCATGTTAAGTACTTTGTTGTCTTTTAGGATAAGTATCATTGCTTTGTACGTACTTTCCGATTCATTCACTGCATAGTCTCTCTTGACATCCTGGAGGACAACTACAAGTGGCCCAACAAGTATTGAATCTCCTTTGTTGAGGTAACCCTCAAAGAGAAGCTCTTCTCCAGCTAAAACAAAATTAAAACTGCTCATGACAATCAGCAGTCCCAGTATGAGTCCAAGATGTTTTCTCATTTTTCCTCACCCCTTATCTTTTTTCCATAAAACAGCTGGAGCAAAGCAGGTGTTACCGTGAAAGCGGCAAACATTGAAGCGAGGATTCCAATTGCTAAGGTTTTTCCAAAGTCGTGTATTGCGGTGAGTTCTCCACTGAGCAAAGCTAAAAATCCTCCAGCCGTGGTTAAAGCCCCAACTAAGATCCCTGGACCAACTCCTTCAAGGGCGGAGATTATGGGATACGGATTGCCTTCCCTAAGTTCTTCCAAAAACCTGTGGGTAAGGTGCATTCCGTAGTCAACTCCAAGACCAACTATCATCGAAATAACACCAGCTAAAGTTTGAGTGAAAGGTATGCCCGCGAGCCCCATGTAACCAACGGTCCAAAGGGCACCAAGGAACATGGGCAGTACCATTGCAATCGAAACTAGCGGCCTTCTGAAGAGCAGTACAACTACCAGCACAACAAAAATGCTACCGTAGGTGGATATCTTACCAAGCTCTTGATTTGTAAGACCATCTAAAACGTAGTTCAAATACAAATCACCAGCGGGTCTTATCTCAACTCCCGGAGGAAAGTCTGCACTTTTTGCCTGCTCTTCAAAATAGTGCATGATAGCCCTAAACTCCTCTGGATTGGCCCCACCAAAGTTCCCCTTCAGCTGTATTAGAGTCATTGAGTAGTCGTCATTTACAGGGGCTCCCCCCTCTTTTATTGCCTCCTTTATTTTTTCCTTGTCTTCGGGAATGTAGCCATATTTTCTGACAACTACATCCGCTATGCTGTTAGTCTCAAAGACGTTGTTGTAATGAGAGTCGGCAAGTATCTCCTGCTCAAAGCGATAAATAGCTCTGACTACCGCTGGGTTTCTTACGTCCTCTGCCTTCACTATAAAATCCACCTCATCTTGACCACCAAACTCATATCTAACATCCTTCATAGCCTCAATTTCTGGTATGCCTTCGGGAATCATTTTCTCAAGTCTAACCTCCGTTGTTACCTGAGTTAAGCCATAAAGAAACACGAGAGTCATTAGGGAAACAGCAAGCAGAGTTGTTTTTGGATGTCCCTTAATGATCCTGCCAAGGGTGTTAAAGGACTTAGCAATAGAACCAGAATGTGCCCTTATCTCAGGAACCTCATGTTTTCCTTTGATTTTCCCCATAATATCCTCGTAGAGGATTATAAGTGAAGGGGTTATTACAACAGCGTTTATCGCTGCTAAGCTGAGTCCCATTATCAAGACAAAACTCAATCTGCGGAGAGAAGGCAGAAGGGAAAGACTTAATGCAGAAAATCCAGCTATGGTTGTCAGAGCTGCCCCTAACAAGGCTTTTCCCGTCTCTGCCACAGCTTCTTCTGCAGCCTCTTCAATACCTCTGCCCTTTTTCCTTTCCTCAAAATAACGATTTGTTACGTGAACACCGTAGTCAATACCCATTCCAACTATCATTGCCCCAACTACGGTAGTTACCATGTCTATTGGAATCCCAAGCAGCCCCATAAAACCGAGAGTCATCGTTACGCCAAATACCAGAGGTATAAGAGGAAGCATTGCCCTAAAAACGGATTTGTAAAAGTAGATCAGCAGAAACGCCACGAAGAGGAAGGCAATGGCCATTGTTCTATTTAGATCGCCTTGAAGCATTGTCAGAATCCTATATGTGATTCCAATTGTTCCGGTTTGAATAACCTCCACATTTTTTGGGAAGCGTACCTCCTTTATATCCCTCTCAATGTCCTCATAAATTCTCTGCACCGCTTGAGAACCAGAGCCTGCCGTAAGAGTTGCTATCACCATTGTTGTTCTGTAATCGGAGCTTATTAACCCCTGCAGGGCTTCTGGAGGCAGGGTATTTAAAACGAATTTAACCTCTTCTTCGTTTTCAGGCAATCTACCAAGAATTTGAATAAAAATATCAGCAATGCTCATTGTGTTCGTTACGTATTCATGCTCCCTTAAACGCTCCTCGAGTTCGTAGATTGACTTTATCACCTCGGGGTCTCGAATATCGTAAACTCCCCCTTCCTCAATAGATGCCACCTTGACAATTATAAGAGCAGAATCGCCGCTTTGAAATTCATTTTGAAGTGTCAAATAATCTCTCACTGCCGGCAAATCTTGGGGAAGCTGCTTAGTGAGGTCGCTTTCGAATTCAAGCAACTGAACTCCGTATAGAGAGAGAATTAGCAAGAATATGGCTATCAATGAAAATGCCACCCTGTATTTCACTATTATCCTCGCAAGCTTTTTGAGCATTCTCTCACCTCTAGACTTTTGAACTTTCGGAATTTTCCGAAAGATTTTGAGGATATTGCTTAAAAACTTTACTGAAAGAGGGGCGTGTTTATAGTAACCTTTATTAGGGTTTTTGCTGAATTCTTTCGGGTGGTTGTCGTGATCCCCAGATGGGATCACAGACTCAAA
>LGET01000001.1 GCA_001507935.1 Thermococcales archaeon 44_46 | reverse complement strand
CTTTATGAAGTGGTAAGGGATGCGAGGAAGAAGTTTTATGAAGCGATGGACGATGACTTCAACACGGCTGAGGCTATGAAGCCAATATTCGAGGTGGCAAATGCCGTAAACAGGTATCTGGAGAGGGTTGAGAGGCCAAAGGAAAGCGTTCTCAGAAAAGCCCTTGAGTTCTTCAAGATGATAAGTGAAGTCTTCGGCATATTCGAGGACTACTTCAAAGAGGCTAAAGAAACAAAAGAGGAAGAGCTAATAGAGCTCTTAGTTGAAGTGAGAAGTGCACTTAGAAAACAGAAAAACTTTGAGCTGGCAGACAAAATAAGGAGCGAGCTCAGAGAGCTTGGTATCCAGCTTGAAGATACTCCTCAGGGGACAATATGGAAAAGAATAAACGTTTGATTACTCTTTTTTCTTTTTGAACTCTGCCAGGAGTTCTTTTGCTGCTTTTACCATTTCTTCAAGGCTTGCCTTATCGTGGGTTATGCCTATGGTTATCTTTGCGTTTGTGGTTGCGTAGGAGAAATACAGTGTGTTGCCCTTGCTCTCGGCAAAAAACTGCTCCACAGTTGTTTCCTCTTCCACTCCCTCATCTCCTTCTTCAGCCGCTATGACCTCGTTTGGTATGTCCTCAAAGAGCATTGGTTTTGGCTTCATTTTTTCACCTCCTCATGGATTTGAGGTTCTTGCAAAATAAATTTATTGGATGAGCTTTACTCTCACGTATTTTTTCGCTGCCTCAAACTGCTTAACGTCAGAGGTATAAAAATCAGCTTTTAGTTCTTCCGCGAGGGCTATGTAGAGAGCATCGTAAACGGTAATTTTTTCCTTCAGCGCTATCTCCAAAGCACGCTCAAAGTAATTCTTGGCTTCGAAGAGCAACAGGCTTTTGGCGAGATACTTTAGTGCTTCAGTTCTGTCTTTTGCGTCTTCTTCATCTAGCCGTTTTTGGATAACAGCTTTCCAAATAGCGTTTAGTGCCTCAACGAGAGCGTAATCCAGCGTTGCAGTTTTTTCCGTTAGTGGAACACCCTCCCAGTTCTCTTCTTGAAGGATCACTTTAGCGAGAGCAGAGGCATCAATTACTATCACGATCCTCCCTCACGGACTTCGCTGAAAAACCTTTCTCAACGTTCTTTCTCCCCTTAAGGATTTCAAGGGCTTTTTGGAGGTTTTTCTTTCTTTCTTCCTCTTCTATGCGCTGGATTATGAACTGCCTTATTTCTTCACTCCAGTTTATATTTATTCCCTTCATCTTTGCTTTTATCTCATCTGGAACCCTAACTGTAATGACAGCCATACAATACCACTTGAAATACGTTGTGCAATACGAAGTATATAAAATTTGCGTTTATCTCGTGAGAGCTTCGCCCTTTTGGAGAGATGACTTAGAGAATCGTAAGCTTTTCTCTTTAACACCAGTGAACGAGGGTGAAAACTCTTAAATATCATTTCGATGAATATCTTAATGGTGTTGTCTATGGATGTTGTTGAACTCCTTTCTGAACTGGTACGATTTGACACAACGAACGACCCGGCAAAAGGTATAAAACCCCCAAAGGACTGCCCGAAGTTTATAGTGGATACACTGTCCTCCTGGGGCATTGAAGCTGAGCTGATAGAAAAGGGCGGCTATTATGCAGTTTGTGGTGAAATCGGAAGTGGAAAGCCAAAGCTCCTCTTCATGGCCCACTTTGATGTAGTTCCCGTAAACAGAGAAGAGTGGGAAACCGAACCGTTTGAGCTGACCATTAAAGGCGACAGGGTATACGGAAGGGGAAGCGCCGATGACAAGGGAAACGTAGCTTCAGTAATGTTAGCATTGAAAGAGCTCTCAAAAATAGAGCTTGAGGGGAAGATTTTGTTCGCATTTACCGGTGATGAAGAAATTGGTGGAAAAATTGCAATGCACATTGCTGAAAAGCTGAAGAGCGAAAATAAACTTCCGGAATATATGATCAATGCAGACGGCATTGGCATGAAGCCCATAATACGCAGGAGAAAGGGGTTTGGCGTCACCATAAGCGTACCCTCTGAAAAAGTCAGGGTAAGGGGATTTCTAAAAGAGAGAACCTTTAAGATAAGCACCCCGGTTATTGAGACAAGGCACGCTGCTTATTTCCTTCCTGGAGTTGATACTCACCCGATGATAGCACTTTCGCACTTTTTGAGGAATTCAAACGTTTTGGCAGTCTCTCTTGAAGGAAAGTTCCTCAAAGGAAACGTTGTGCCGAGTGAGGTAACGCTCAAGTACCTTGAGCCGGGAGAAGGAGATGAAGTTGAAGCAGATATTGGCTTAACGAAGCTTTTAAAGGCGATAGTGCCTCTGGTGAGAGCGCCTATAAAGCCGGAAAAGTACAGCGACTATGGAGTATCGATAACGCCCAACCTCTATTCGTTTAATGGCGGTAAGCATGTTTTGAGGCTCGATATAAGGGCAATGAGCCATTCTCATGAAGACATCGAGACCACAATAAAGGAGGTTTTGGCTTTCAATATACCGGAAGCGGAAGTTACTGTAAGCAATAACGAGAAAGCCGGGTATCTCTTTACCCACCCGGAGGACGAGATAGTGAGGGCAATGCTTGAAACGCTTGAAAACTTTGGTGAGAAAGCCGAACCCGTAGAAGGGCCAGGGGCGGCGGATTCAAGGTTCTTCACGCCTTATGGGGTGAAGGCGATAGACTTTGGGCCGAAAGGGGGCAACATTCATGGGCCGAATGAGTACGTTGAGCTTGATTCTCTTAGACTCCTCCCGGAGGTATACAAAGAGGTAGCGCTTAAGTTGATGGAAAGGAACTCTTAGCACACTTTCACATATTTTTCAATGTTTTCTTTGAGCTTTTCTTTAATAACATACTGCACGGTAAATTTATGAATACTTTGAACCTAAGATAGTTAAAGAGGGTGAGACATCATGGAAGATGTAAAACTTCTTTGCTCGGATCTTGAAGAGCTTGTTCTAAAGAAGGAAATCCCAATTTCAGATGTTGAAAATGTGAAATCTAATTTAAAAAGCAGGGATGTCAAGGAGTACATAGAGGCTATAGTGGATAGGTCAAAACCGGAGGAGAGTTTAAGGCAGAATTTCTTTTACAAAGAATCACCAATACTGAAGTTTCTTGGTGTCAGGGGCTCCCCCGAGGTAAATATCGGTGCGGGTTACGTTGATCTCGTACTCAAAGATGCTTTGGGAAGAAAGATTATAGTAGAGTTCAAGCGTCTTTTTGAGTTAAGACGAGACAAACTCGTAAGAAATGAGCTTAACTGGGAAGAGCATGAGGAGCAGATAAAAAGATACGTGTTCTCTGAAGAAGCTAGGTTTGTAGTTTTAACAAACCTTTATGACTGGTACTTCTTCAGTTCTAAGACTGTTGTTAGGGGCTTCAAACCGTTTTATCATGTTACTTTCTCTGATCTTGTAGTGGATCTTGAGCACTATGGGGATCTTTATGGACTCCTTGAGAGAAAGGAGCACGGCATAAAAAAGGGAGAGCTTGACGAGCACTTTTTTGAGAGTCTGCGTGAGTGGATAAACATTCTTGATGAAGTAGAGTTTGAAGCCAATGAAAAGGAGAAAATGCATCTGATTCTCCATCTTATAAATAAGTTTATCTTCATCCAGACCCTTGACGATTATGGTGTGATAGAATTCAACTGGCTCTATAAGAAATGGGAGGGCTTTTCCGACAGGATTCAGCTCGCTGAGAAACACAGAGAAAAGCCAAAAGTAGCAGGAAAATACTACAAATCTTTCATTCAAAAGTTCCTTGAGGAGATAAATGACTTCTTCTATCCCCTATATGACACGGAGCTGTTCAATGATAACCTGCTGGAAAAAATCAAGGACGAACCCGAGAATTGGGCACGCTTCTATGCTGCTTTAGCCAGAGTTCTTGGTTTTATGCCATGGCAAGAGGCTGGACTTCAGATGGGAATAACCCAGTATGATTACAGCCAGATAGACGAGGATATCCTCGGGAAAGCCTACGAGACCTACCTCGCGGAGAAGAGGAAGGAAAAGGGTATCTACTACACACCCAAATACGTGACTCAGTTCATAGTCGAGGAAACACTTGGGAAGAGGCTGGAAGAGCTCAAAGATGAGATAATCAGAGCTATACAGGAAAATGACTTTGAAACTGCGGAGAGGTTGAGCAGAGAGCTTTTTGATATTCGAGTAGTTGATCTTGCCTCCGGTTCAGGCTCTTTCCTGATAAAAGTCCTAAGAGCACTGTGGAACATTTATTCAGCTATTGTCAAAGAGATAAGGGAGAAAGAAGAGCAGCTCCTGGGGAAAAAAGTTAAGAATCTATCTGCCATAGTGCAGAGCAAAGACCTTCTTGAGGGTATTGCAAGAATGAAAAGACTCTTCCCGAGTGATGAAAGGATCCTCATGTCGCAGATGGTTCTGAGGCATATTTTCGCCATTGACCTTGATGAAAACGCGATCGAAGTTGCGAAGATGAACCTATGGAGGGAGCTGATAAGGCTTAACCCCAAGGCCTTCCGCTGGGACTCCCTTGGGGAGAACGAACACGTACTCCCGAACCTGAGCCTTAACCTTGTAAGCGGAGACTCTCTTATGGGGTTCTCTGATCCGAAAGTCCTTGAGGGTAGGGAGGAGGTTAAAAAACTCCTTGAGCTGTGGGAGGAGTTCATAAGAAATCCTGAAAACCTTGAAGTCTTGGATGAGATTAAGGAGATAAAGGATTCACTCAGAGAAGAACTCGATGAAGAATACCTCAAACTGCTGAGGGAGAAGCTTGGGGAGAAAGCGGAGAAACTCAACCGCCGCTTCGTCCACCACCCGCTGGAGTTTTTCATGGTGTTCTTCAACAGGGACGGCTCGGTTAGGGGAGGCTTCGACTTCATAGTGGGCAACCCGCCATACGTGAGGATACAGAACCTCAAGAAGGAGAGCCCTGAGTATGTTGAGTTTTTGAACAAGTTTTACGAGACATCCTACAAGAACTACGACCTAGCGATTCCCTTCATCGAGCGCGGGTATTCCCTGCTTAAAGAGAACGGCGAGCTCGGCTTTATAGTCACCAAGAAGTGGATGAAGGCTGAATACGGCGAAAAGTTAAGGAAGATGCTGGCAGAGACAAAAGCCGTTAGGCTCATCATTGACTTTGGAGACGAGCAGGTCTTCAGGGGTGCGACGACCTATACGATGATACTCGTCCTGAGGAAAGCGAAAAACGACAAGTTCACCTATGCAAAGGTGGAGGAGCTGAAGGAGAGCATTGAACAGCTGAGAGCTGTCGAGGAGTCCAGAAAGTGGAACGAAGGAAGGCTGAGCGTCCTCGAAGTTCCCGAGGAAGAGCTTTCGGAAAAGCCCTGGGTCTTTCTGACGGAGAAAGAACGGAAAATCGTGGAAAAAGTTTATGGGGGGAGTGTGAGGCTGGAAGAGGTTGCCAAGCATATATTTGTTGGAGTCCAAACGAGTGCGGACTCAGTTTACATACTGGAATACCTCGGGGAATCTGAGGGGTACTACATTGTGCGGTCAAAGGTTACTGGCCAAGAACACCGGCTGGAAAAAGCACTTCTTCACCCACTTCTCAAAGGAGACGAAATCAAAAGGTGGCTTATCCCAGAGTACCGCTACCTATTGCTATTCCCCTATAGGATAACAGAAGAAAACGGCCAAAGAAGAGCTGACTTAATACCCGCGGATGAGCTTCAAAGGGACTATCCACGTATTTGGGAGTATCTTAACATTCCAGAGGTCAAGAAAACCCTGGAAGGGCGGGACAGAGGGGCTTGGAGAGGACGGGCTGACTGGTACGCGTATGGAAGAAGACAAAACTTAGAGGTTATGAGTGTTCCAAAAATTGTAACTGGTGTCCTATCTGACCAAGCACGGTTTTCAGTCGACTTAAAAGGCGATTACTACTTTGTCGGTGGCGGAAACGCAGGAGGCTACGGCATTTTGATCAAAGAAGAGTACAAAGACGTGGTTCCACTAAAATTCCTCGTAGCCCTTCTCAACAGCTCTCTCCTTGACTGGCGGTTAAAACAACTGAGCACCGAATTTGAAGGTGGGTTCTACTCTTATGCCAGGCGTTTCATCAAAGACCTTCCAATCAAGCTCCCCTCCACCGATGAAGAGAAAGCACTGGCGGAAGAGATAGAAATCACCGTCGATGAGATAATAGACCTCCTGAAAAAGCACTACGAGGTAAAAGCCCTCTGGGAGGAGTGGAGCGGGAAGCTCGGGAAGAGGAAGCTCACCCTTAAAAAGCTCATCGAAACGTGGGAGAGAGGAGTTGGCAGGCTGCCCCAAGAAAGGCTCTTTTTCACCAACATTAGGACACTCTCAGACGAGGAAACCGAATACGACGGCTTTGAGCTTGAGATGAGAGACGGAACCTTAAGGCTCCTAGGTAGGGAGGGGGACATACTAATGCCTGTACTCGAACTTGAAGGGGAAGAAGAGCTCCTTGAGCATGTCTACTTCTCAGTACTGTCCCTACTTGAGTCGAAGAGAAAAGTCAAGACTCTCGGAGACATTCTGAGCAAGACGGAAGTTCCAACAATCGACGGCGATCCCTTGGAGACTAAGCGGATAATCCTCAAAATAAAAGAAGATGCAAATGTTAAGCACCTAACATCTTTCATGAAACTCATGAAGGAGAAGGAAATATACTTGGATGCATTGGTATTCAAGCTCTATGGACTCAGCAAAGAGGAGGCAAGGCTTGTCCTTGAAAGTTTGGGGAAGAATCAGGAATACATTGAGAAGGTGCTTGACCACCTATAAATCCCCTCACTCTAGAATTTCTGTGTTTTAGTCTCTTTCTCTTTTTGCCATATGTTAAGCGTAATACTTAAATACTCCCTTTTCATTAACGCCAGTAAGGGAAATCATGAAGAAGTTTCCAGCATACCTAGCTTCTTGGGACGATATAGAGAAGTGGGCCAAAGAAGGAGCTATCAGGATTCTTGAAGAAGGATGGATGCCAGACGTTGTTGTGGGCCTTGCAAGAGGCGGCTGGGTTGCAGCGAGGCTTTACTGTGACTATTTGGGCATTAAAGACCTCGTCAGCATTAAGGTTGAGCACTGGGGGGTCACGGCAACTCCAGATGGGAAAGCCAAACTTAAGTACGGCACGCAATACAATTTTGAAGGTAAGAAAGTTCTGATAGTTGATGACATAGCGGACACTGGAGAAAGCTTAACCCTGGCAAAGAGTTACATTGAGAGCAAAAATCCAGCTGAAATAAAAGTTGCAACTCTTTTGACGATAAAAACCTCAAAGTTTAATCCAGATTACTTTGGAGAGGAGATTGACTGGGCATGGATAGTCTTCCCATGGAACTTTGTTGAGGATATGATAAACCTTGTGGGCAACCTGTTTGAGGAAAAGGAAGCCCTCACTGCAGATGAAATAGTTGAGCTGTTCAAAGAGCTCCACGGTATGGAGGTTCCGAAGGAAAAGCTTGAAGAGGCTTTAAAATTTGCTCAGATGAGAAAAATATTTAAATGGGATGGGCAATCCTGGCGCAAAGCCTGAGGTTGTGATACCTTGGATAAGGAGGATGTGATAAAATCAATAAGGGAGCACAGCAACTACTCCAGGGAAATCTACAACATGCACGAGGACGCTATAAACGAAGCTCTGGAGCATTATGACAAGCTTAAGGAAGAATATTTGAACGACCATTCGCGCGCCAGAATCGTTAGAATAGTGATAAATGAAGATAACAATCTGCCGCTGGCTATAGAGTTCCACCGCAAGGATGACTCCTTCAAAGGCTTCAGCATAGCAATAGGCAAGCCATACATAAAGAATGGAAAGAACAGCGAGGATCAGGAGTAAAATCCGTCCTCAATGACTCTTCCATCATATATTTGGTAGCTTAGTAGGTAGTAGGTTGGATTTTTATACCTTCTTGTTCCGTATCTATCCGTCCCGGCGATCCATATTATGTAGTTGTCTTGCCGATATGGGTTTTGTATTGCCATTATTAGAGATGTAAGGGGTGAGTTATAGGTTTTGCTGGTAAATTCGATTTCTTTTATATTTTGATCCGTTATTAGAAACGTTCTGACGTTTTTGAATTCAGCATTTTTCTCCAGAATCCATGTTCCGTTTGAAAACACAAATCTCAAGGGAAAGCCTTCATCCAGCTGATCGACGACTTTGTTACTAGCTGGACCTCCAATGAGAATCAGATCCTTCTTTAAATCCTCGTCGGTCACTTCCAGGTCGCTCTTAACTTCTACCTTTATCTCTCCTGTCCACTGGGAATAAAACCTCTGGAGGTAATCTCTAACTATTTCCGCGGTTTTCCTGTCGTAATCCACACCACTTTTGTCCGGATTTTGCGTGCCGTAGACTATGAGCACTTCTCCTTCCTTTACCACATCATCCAAGGCTCTCAAAGGAGTCACGGGTACTCTTTCCTTATAAAGGGCTTTTGCCTTCTCTTCAGGCACTTTTTGGGCTAACTCCGTCAAAATGTTAAGCATGTACTCGTCTAGAGGCTTGTTGTTTTCAACGGCAATTCTGGCGTATTTTTCGTAGAGCTCTACAACCTCTTCGATCCAAAATTCTCCCCATGCTTTCTGCATCTCCAGAGAGAGTTCTGCATAGTCCTTATTTATTCTACTCAGGGCAAAGTATGCCCAGCCATCTGCAAAACTTTCGTATATCATTGTTGCTTCGCCCCAGAAGTGGATGTCGTATGTTGCCAAGTAAGGCATATCCTCTTCTATGGTGTCTTCAAGGTACCTAAGGGGTCTCACCTTGTATCCATAATACTCGCCGAGCTTGGGTGAGGTTAAGTCGTGCCCAAGTTCGTGGTAGATAAACTCCAAAATCCACACTCTGTCAAATTCTGAGTTGTTAACGTAAACACTATTTAGTGGAAGCCCAAAAACTGTGTCCTTTGCCCTAAGAAAGCCCCAGTATGTTTGGGGAGGGTTTCTTCTGACTAATGGATGCATTCCTCCGGAGCCGTAGATTACCGTTTCGCTTATTTTTTCTCTGAAGCTGTGCCCGTGAATACATACCAGATAGGGAAAATGAAACTCAAACCGAACTTTGGTTGAGTTCATATATGACTTCATGAATTTGTCTGGAGGAAGCAGGGCTATAGCAGAGGTGTAAACTTCCAGGTCTTCGCTGTAGTAGTTTTCATGCTTCCTGAAAAATTCTATGAAGTTTGTATCCCTGGAAAACTCCCTCAGAGCATCCACTATTTTGTCAAGCTCCTGATCCTGCCATTCTGTGTAGATTCTTTTCATTTCAGGTGGCTCTGAGAACTGCAGAAGATATGCATCAAGAACAAATAACAGATAGTCCTTCTCGGGAATTCTTTTTGCATTTTTGAAGTATTCCCTAAGTACCTCCACCGCTCTGTGGTTTTTGTACGCTCCAAACCACTTCTCTACATCGCTGATGTACTTCCCTCTGTGGATTACAAACTCATCATGCCCAAATGCGAGGTAGTAAACAATGGACAGAAGTTCCTCGTTCGGATTTATTTTCACTAAAACGCTATCTCGCTGGTATGTACTAAGGCTCAATGCCAACAGCAGAACAAGAAGGAAAGCAAGTATCCTACTTTTCATAAGCATCATGCTGTTTTTAGTCTTGGTATATTTAAACCCGCTGCAAAACTTTAAAATACAATGCATCAATTCTGTTAGGGTGACCTAAAATGAAAAAGGTAGTGGCAATGCTGTTTGCACTTATCCTTCTTTCTCCATTAACTGTTGCCCAGGAAAAGCCTTTAGTTGTTACAAGCATAGCGCCCATAGCAGAGATACTCAGGGAAGCCTTTGGGGACGCTGTTCAGGTGGAATATCTTGTTCCTCCGGGCGTGGATCCACATCAATATCAGCTTACACCGGAGCAGATTGAGGGAATCCAAAGGGCAGACGTTATAGTTACACTTGGCCACCTGCCGGCTGAAGAGAAAATAGAGGAGCTCGAGCAGGAAGGCATCTTGAAAGGAAAAGTTCTTGGGATAGGGGATTATCAAAAATATGGCTTCCGCTATCTCCCCGAGAGGTGGTATAACAACAAGCACAACCCACACGGCATTTGGCTTGACCCTTACAATGCCCTTGCCATAGCAAAGGCTGTGGAAGATGCCTTGGGATTCTCGGCTTATGATTCCCGGTTTTTAGAATTTAAGGCAAAGGTTGAGGGGGTTGTTTCAGCCTACCAAAAACTGGGTCTGGAAGGAAAGAAGGCATTAGTAGAGCTTCCCTCACAACAGTATGCTCTGGAGTGGATGGGAATTGTGGTGGTCGGCTCTATCCTGCCTGAAGAAGAGGTGCCGGCCAAGAGTGTGGATGAGCTCCTTGATGTTGCAAAAACGGTTGATGTAATAGTTTACTCAGAGGAGTCCCCAGAACCGTTAAAGAGTGCCGCCCTTGAGCTTTCAAAAAGAACTGGGGTTCCAGCGGTCGAAGTTTCGGTCATGTGGAGCGGAAAAGACTACACTGATATTTTAGCTCAAAATTCGGCCAGCGTAGCATCAGCATTTAGAAGCTGTGCTCCGCAACAAGGACAGGTATTTCAGCAACCAAACCTCAACACAACGTATATCCTCCTCGCCCTCGTGGTCGGCATTACCCTTGGGACAGCTGTGGGAGTAATAATAAAAAAATGAAAGGGCTCACTCTCTCTTGTAGGGCTTTCCATCGGCCTTTGGAGGCCTTACTTTTCCTATTATTCCTGCCACAATGATCAATGTCACTAGATATGGAAGTGTAGCAACGAACTGCCATGGGACGATTCTCTGGATTTCTGGATTCGTTCTTACCCACACTGAGAGGTTATCGAAGAATCCGAAGATGAATCCACCAAGGAGTGCCCTTAATGGGTTCCATCCGCTGAACACCATGTTTGCTAGGGCGATAAATCCTCTACCTGCTGAAAGCTGCTTTGTGACAGTTCCAAGCCAGTCAACGCTCATGAAGGCTCCTCCAAGACCTGCAAGCATTGCCCCGTAGACTGTGGCTAGGAATCTGTAGCGTTCGACGTTTATACCAAGAGCATCCGCTGCTTCAGGATTTTCACCCACTGCCCTTATTCTAAGCCCTAATGGAGTTCTGAAAAGAACCCAGTGGGTTAAGATTGCTATGGCAATTGTTATGAGAACCATTGGGCTTAGGCTTCCGTATGGAGTGTTTATTATCGGCGCAACTCTAACGTTCGTTGGAACTTGGTGCTGACCGGCAGTTCCCCAGTATGCTGTAATTCCAAAGGCAACTACACCCAGTGCTAGGAGGTTTACACCTATACCGGGAATTACATGGTCTCCCTTCAGGTAGACTGTGATAAATCCGTGAAGCATTCCAAGGAGCATGCCCACAAAAGCCCCACCAATAAGACCGATCCAGGGATTGCCTGTGATTTCTGCGAATATTGCTCCGAAGAAGGCACTCATGAGAATTATTCCCTCGTATCCTATGTTTACTACACCTGCTCTCTCGCTCACTGTAGCCCCCACGCTTGTAAGCACTAGTGGAACCATGGCCGTCAGTGCTCCAATAAGTATTGAAATAACTGCCTCGATCATCTTCTCACCACCTTCTTTAGAAGGTCTAAAAGTCCTGGAATTGCAATGGTCACAACTATAACTCCCTGGACAACTTTTACCATCTCTAATGGCACTCCTGCCTCAATCTGCATGCTTGTTGCTCCAGCTCTAAGCATTCCAAAGAAGATGCCGCTGAATATTATTCCAAGCGGGTGATTTCTTCCTACGAGGGAAACCCCTATTCCATCAAATCCATAGCCGTATATGTTCGCCATTCCCTGGCTTATTGCATAGCTTGGGGGCCTCCCCATGACTTCTGTTGCTCCAGCAAGGCCGCTCATGATACCTCCAAGTAAGAATGACCATATAATTGCTTTCTTCGGATTTATTCCACCATAACGGGCTGCTCTCTCATTGTACCCGCTCACTCTGAGCTCGTAGCCCAGTTCCGTGTGCCATAAGATGTAGTACGTTATGAGGGCCGCTATTACGGAAATCGCAAATGCCCATGAAAGCTCGGTTCCTTTCATTATTATTGGGAATCTTGCGCTCACCGGGACTGCCAGTGTCTTATTCGGGTCTTCTGGGTTAGGTATTTTCTGCAGGACGATGTAAAGGGCTATGAAGTATGCCATCCAGTTAAGCATGATGGTGGATACAACTTCGTTTACTCCTCTTAGAACCTTTAGAATTGCTGGAATTGCCATCCAGGCCATTCCTGCTAGTATTCCACCAAACAGGCCCATTAAAACGTTTCCCCAGAGATTTGTTAGTATGATTGCCATTATCGCTCCGAAATACACCGTACCTTCTCCACCGATATTGAAAAGCCCTGTTCTCGCTCCTATTCCAAAGGTCAAAGCTGTTAGTATTATGGGAGTTGCGGAGCTCAGTGTCATGGCTAATCCGTACTTTGAGCCTAAAGCTCCGTTGAAAAGTGCTATGTATGCTTCAGCTGGGCTGTATCCGGAGAATGCCAGTATAATCGCACCTACTAAGATTCCAATAACTATTGCTACTAGGCTCTCTACAAGTGGCTTTGTGAACCCTTTGATATCAACTCTCATTCTTGATACCTCCCATCATCAGTCCTATTTGCTCCTCAGTAACTTCTTCGGGCTTGACTATACCCACGAATTTGCCCTCGTAGATTATTGCCATTCTATCACTGAGCTGCAGCACCTCATCCAAGTCTGCAGAAACCAAAAGAACTGCTTTGTTTTCGTTTCTGAGCTTTATGAGGTAGTTTCTTATGTACTCAGTTGATGCAACATCTACACCTCTCGTTGGCTGAGAGGCGATTATAAATTCCGGCTCTTTGCTAACCTCCCTTGCAACTATGAGCTTTTGCTGGTTTCCTCCACTTAGACTCTTTGCGGGGGCTTCTATACTTGGGACGGAAACCTCGAAGTCCCTCACAAGTTTTGCAGCATGTTCTTTAACTTTGTCCCACCTTATAAGTCCCAACGGCCCTCTAAAGGCCTTTCTCCAGTGGAGTCCAAGAATTGAATTTTCAGCCACGCTCATTTCGATTACAAGACCCATGTGAATTCTATCTTCTGGGATATGTGCCATTCCAAGGTCGTAAAGCTCCCTCGGTGGCCTGCCGGTTATATCCTTCCCGTTGAGAATTACTTTGCCTTTTTCTACTTTTCTCAACCCGCTTATTGCTTCTATAAGCTCGGTCTGCCCGTTGCCCTCTACACCGGCTATACCGAATATCTCTCCGGCTCTCACTTCAAATGTCAGCCCTTTTACTGCGTCTTCCCCTCTGTCTCCCTTTACCCACAGGTCTTTTACTTCAAGCACGGGCTTTCCAGCTTCTTTCGGTGGCTTCTCTATTTTGAGAACAACCTCTCTCCCAACCATCATTTTGGCGAGCTCTTTTGGAGTTGTTTCTCTTGTATTGACAGTCCCGATTAGCTCTCCTTTTCTTAGAACGGTTACCCTGTCGGTTATCTCCATGACTTCCCTCAGCTTGTGGCTTATGAATATTATCGTTTTGCCCTGGGACTTTAGCTTTCTGAGGACCTCAAAGAGCTCTTTAACCTCTATCGGTGTCAATACTGCTGTTGGCTCATCAAGTATGAGGACATCGACGTCTCTATAGAGGGTCTTTAGTATTTCGATTCTCTGCTGGACACCGACTGGGAGTTTTTCAACTGGCACGTCAAGAGGAACTTGGAAATTTAACTCATCCATGAGTTTTTGCAACTTCTCCTTCGCTTTCTCAACATCTATCTTTGAGAAAAGACCATGACCTTCCATTCCGAGTATGATATTGTGAAGTCCATCAAAAACATCAACAAGAGTAAAATGCTGGTGAACCATGCCGATTCCATTTGCAAGGGCATCGGCAGGACTCTTAAATCTCACTTCTTTTCCATTAACAAAGATTTTACCCCCTGTTGGATGGAGCATTCCGGAGAGGATTTTCATTAAGGTTGTTTTTCCAGCTCCATTCTCTCCCAATAAACCGTGAATCTCACCTTTTTTTACGGAAAAATCAACACCTTTCAATGCTTTTGTACCATCTGGGTATACCTTGACGATTCCTTTCATTTCGATAATTGGAACTTCTTCCATGAATGCACCTCCAAGGAGCTGTAAAATTTAAAATATAGAAAGGAAAAATCAGCTGCTTTCCCATTCTTTCGCTAATTCTTCCATCTCTTGCCAGGTTTCGGCGTTTCTTATGGCTTCTATCTGGTCTTTTGTGGTTGCCATTGGAACCTTTATTTCTCCGCTCTTGATCTTCTCTTCAAGCTCGCTCACCGCTTGCCAAATCCAGTCCGGAACTTGGTTTCTTGTCTCTTCAAGTTTGGCGAAGAGTTCATCCTCGCTGTTAAGGCCGAGCTCTTTAAGTTTCTGCTCCTTGGCGTCTTCTGGCAATGAGTTGAACATCTCCTTAACATCGTCAATGCTGCTTACTCCAACACCATCCTCTTTTAGTCCGAGCTCCATTACTCCTCCTTTCCATGTTCCTTTGACGACACTTTCTACAGCCTTGTAGACACCGACGTCAACTCTCTTCATCATTGAGGCAATTATAACTCCCGGCTTAATCCAGTCTTGCGCTGAGTCGACACCAACGGCAAATGGTGGCCCCATGTCTTTTCCTTGGCTCTGGAGGTATTCATAGACCGCATCAAATACACCTAATCCCGTCGCACCTGCTATCTGGTAGATAACCCATGCTCCCTGTCCAAGCTGAGCTTGAGCAGCGGTCTTACCCTTTGCAGGGTCGTTAAAAGCACCGGTATAGGTGTATAAGACCTTGATATCAACGTCCTTTCCAGTTTTTTGTTTGTAGTAATCTTCAGCCCAGGCAACACCGAACATGTAACCGCCTTCGAATTTATAGAGTGGTGGGATTTCAACACCAAGAACAGCGCCTACTTTGTCTTTACCGTCGTTTGCAGCTATTAACCCGGCCAAAGCTCCGATTAAAGCAGAACCTTCGTTTTCTTTGAAGATAATGCTCACGACATTTGGCTTATCTGGGATATACCCATCAACGATGGCAAACTTCTGGTCGGGGAACTCCTCTGCCACCTGCTTTACGGCATCCTCCATCATGAATCCAACTGCGATAATGAGGTCATAGTCGCCCTTTTGGGCCAAACTTCTAAGGTTTGGTAAGTAATCGGACTCACTGTTGCTTTGTACCTCTTTAAGTTCAAGGTTGAAGTCCTTTGCGGCCTTTGAGGCTCCAAGGTATGCCATATCGTTGAAGCTTAAGTCACCTCTTCCACCGACGTCATAAACCAGTGCGATTTTTCCTTCATATTGGGGCGTGCTTGTTGTCTCTCCGCCTATACAGCCGCTTACAGCAACGCTAAATAGTAAAATTCCTACTAAAAGCACTGTTAATCCTCTATTTTTCATTAGTTCAACCTCCAGGGGGTTATCGTATGGGGGTGAGAATAAGGGAATATATACTTTATGGTCATTTTTGGATAATTGCCTCAGGTTTTTAAGGGGTTTAGCTCTACCAAGTGGAGGGGAAACATGCTTAAGGAGATAGCGAGCCTTGAGAAAGGTGTGGTTTTACTTACGGGGGATGCTAGGAAGCTTGCAAAGATATTTCTTAACTCGTGGCTTTCTAAAGGCAAAGTTTTTCTTGCGGAATACCTACCTTTTGAGATTGACTATCCAGAAAATGTGTTTGTAGGGAGCATTGAAGAGGGGGTTGGATTTGACGGCTATTTGCTCTATTCACTCCTCTCCAGGCCAAAATCGGAGAGGGTTAGGTATTATTCGTTCATATCAGAACATAGGGACAAGCTTATTCTCATATACGAACCCAAGTACCTTAGGGATTCCCTCTTTAGATATGCCCTCAAAGATTTTGTGGATTATCTGATTGCTTATAAGCGCGAAACGATGGGGATGGATAAAGTTGATGTTTATAAGCTCGAAGAGGGTAGAGTTGTTGAAAAGAAAACATATGTGAGAAGATTTTGATGGAGGCAGAATAAAAAATCTTTTTAACTTGTCCTTGTACTCCCTAGCGTTTAGCATTCATAAAAGGTGATCCTCATGGGAAAGTACTTTGGGACAAGCGGTATACGGGAAGTCGTCAACGAGAAATTAACCCCTGACCTTGCTCTAAAAGTCGGAAAGGCTTTGGGCACTTTTCTTGGTGATGGGAGGGTAGTTGTAGGGATGGACACCAGGACGAGCGGTGAGATGCTTAAAAATGCCTTAATTTCTGGTCTTTTAAGCACCGGAATAGATGTCATTGATATCGGCCTTTCTCCCACTCCGTTAACGGGCTTTGCAATAAAGCTGTATGAAGCCGATGCTGGCGTAACGATAACAGCTTCGCACAATCCACCCGAGTACAACGGCATAAAGGTGTGGCAGCCAAACGGAATGGCCTACACAAGCGAGATGGAAAATGAACTGGAACGAATCCTTGAAAAGGAGAAGTTCCAGCAGGCATCTTGGGATAGAATAGGCGAGCTAACAAGAGCTGACCCAAAAAAGGAGTACATAAAAAAAGCCCTTGAGATGATAGAGCTTTCAAAAAGCTATAAAGTTGTTGTTGACTGTGGAAACGGTGCCGGGAGCATAGTTTCGCCCTATCTTCAGAGAGAGCTTGGAAATAAGGTTGTCTCACTTAACTCCCATCCATCTGGATTTTTTGTAAGGGAGCTTGAGCCGAACGCCAAGAGCCTTTCAGCTCTTTCGAAGACGGTGAAGTCCCTTGGGGCTGATGTCGGCATAGCACACGATGGAGATGCAGATAGAATTGGCGTTGTTGATGATCAGGGGAACTTTGTTGAGTACGAGGTAATGCTTTCCCTCATAAGCGGTTACATGCTGAGAAAGTTTGGAAAAGGAAAGATTGTCACCACGGTTGATGCTGGCTTTGCCCTGGATGACTACGTTAGACCCTTGGGTGGAGAAGTCGTTAGGGTGAATGTTGGAGACGTTGCGGTTGCAGAGGGGATAGCGAGGGAAAAAGCCGTCTTCGGAGGGGAGCCCTCTGGAACTTGGATAATTCCGCAGTGGAACCTTACTCCGGATGGAATCTTTGCTGGAGCCTTAGTTCTTGAAATGATCGACAAGCTTGGCCCTCTGAGTGAACTGGCGAAGGAAGTCCCGCGCTACGTAACGCTAAGAGCCAAAATCCCCTGCCCCAACGAGAAGAAAGCAAAGGCGATGGAGCTCATAGCTAGGGAAGCTCTGGAGAGCTTTGATTACAAGAGACTAATAGACATCGATGGAGTAAGGATTGAGAACGACGACTGGTGGATTCTCTTCCGCCCGAGCGGGACGGAGCCTATAATGCGCATAACCCTTGAGGCACACACAGAGGAGAAAGCAAGAGAGCTAATGAAGAAGGCCAAAAAGCTGGTAAAAATGGCTATAAAAAGCGTATGACCTCATTTTGACTTTGTGTAGGTTTTTATGTAGGCGAAATCTTAAATATGTTATTTTTCCATTTATTGATTGGTGAAAGAAATGGGAGAGTACTTTATCTCCACAGACCTTGATCCAAGAAAAGATCACATCCTTTATCGCGACGATGAGCACATGGTAGTTTACCTCGGTACTCAGGAGGGAGCGAGAGATGTTGACGTGAACAGCTATCTTATAGTAAGTGGGGGGAAGGGGTTTCTTCTAGATCCCGGAGGTTACAAGGTTTTTCCAAAGGTTCTTGGCAACATATCGAAATACATAGACCCAAGAGATGTAAAGTATGTGTATTTCTGTCACCAAGATCCGGATGTCGCTGGGAGTGCACCTCTTTGGGTTGAAATGACAACTGCAAAGTTAATTATTCATTGGCTCTGGGAAAGATTCCTTCCACACTTTGGCTTTGATATTTCCAAAAAGGGCTCGTTAATTCATCCTTTAGGGGATGAAGGGGAGAAAATCAACTTTGGAGTCACCACTCTTGAATTCATACCTGCCCATTTCCTTCATAGCCCTGGTCACTTCACCATTTATGATCACAGAAGCAAGTTTCTCTTTACCGGGGATATCGGAATAGCTCTCCTTGATAAGCCTACCCTTGTAGTGGAGAATATGAGCAGGCATATACAAGCCATGA
This sequence comes from Thermococcales archaeon 44_46, assembly GCA_001507935.1. Classification (GTDB taxonomy): domain Archaea; phylum Methanobacteriota_B; class Thermococci; order Thermococcales; family Thermococcaceae; genus Thermococcus_A. The sequence continues at coordinate 10,145 of LGET01000001.1, read as the reverse complement.
AACCTGTTCACGAGCGCCTTATGGCTTCGAATAAGGCAATAAAATTATGGCTGAGAAGAGTTGAAGGGCTGGACATAGAGGCTATACTCCCACAACATGGCGCTATAATACCAAAAAAGCACGTAAAGTCATTCTTTAATTTCCTTTCGAACCTCAAAGTTGGGGTTGACCTGTTGGATTGAGGTGATACGAGTGGAATTTTGGGGAATCGAAAAAGCATCTGAAGTCCTCTCCCAGTCAGTGAGAATGAAAACATTTAGTAGAGAGTCAAGCAAGATAATAAAAGAACTTTCTAATGAGATAACTGGCCAGTTCTTAGAAAACAACACTACAATAATGGATAATATTAGAAGGCTCTCACAGGTTATGGAAGAGCTTGAAACATTTCAAAGAGACTTCCTACCATTTTTTGAGCGCTTTGAATCCTTCGCCAAGGGGTTTAGCACCTTAGTTGAAAACCTTGAATACATTGCAAAAATAAGTGATTCTATAACAGGAGTAGCAAAGCAAACAAATCTTGTTGCCTTAAATGCTTCTATAGAGGCTGCAAGGGCAGGTAGTGCTGGAAAAGGATTTGCAGTAGTTGCAGATGAGATAAGGAAAATGGCAGTTCAAACAATGGAGCTTGCAAGAGAGATCAAAGAATTTAACAGCAGGGTCATAGATCAGCTTGATTCAATAAGAGAAACCTTAGAGATTATTGATAAAATCCGTGAGGGTACGGAGATTTTAGAGAAAGATATCCAAACGATAGTGGATATAAGCTCGGTTCTTAGTGAAGTGGCAAGGGAACAGGAGAATATAGTCCAAGACGTAAAGAGACTTAGAGGCCTATCAATAGCATTGGAAAAATTTTCCACTATGCAAGAAGCTCACAACAAGGATCTTGCTTCACTTTTAAGAACGTTGGCGAGCGAATATTCCTCAGAATAAAAAATGAAGAAGCCTACTTTATCAGTTTCTTTGCGAATCTTCTCGCTTTCTCTAAATCCTTTTCATTTGGATGCCCCTTACTAATTCCCCCAATCTTCTCCAGCCATCCGTTGGTGTCCCAGCCCCTGCAGGAGAACTCTCCAACTATTTCAAATCCTTTTCTCCTTAAAGCCCTTCTTAGCTTCCGATGATTGATAAATGGAGTATTTATTCCTGCTGTCGAGAAAATAAATGCTTTCTTCCCTTTCACTTCTGGAAGATTATCTATAAGCTTAAAGAGCGCCCTATGGTGCTTCCAGTAGTAGATGCCGGAGCCAAAGCCTATGAGGTCATATTTCAGGAGTTCTTCAGGTTTTACTTCCCATGGCTTGACAAGCTTAGCATTAAGAACTTCTGCTATTGCTTTGGCTATCTTTTCCGTGTTTTTGTGGTGGATAGAGACGTAAACAATGATAGCGCTCATCATAATCCCTCCACAGCTTCCTTCAGCTTTTCAATACTTTCATCGATGCTGTCTTTATCAAATTCTAGATAAACGGCATCTGGGAATCTTCTCTTTAGGACTTCAAATAGCACACCTTCTCCTGGAACTACCTCAAAGCCTTGGTCTTTTATCAACTCTTTTGATCTCTTTATTCTCTCTTCCTTTGGCAGATAAAAGAACTCTTGGATATCTTTGTAAGGAAATGTCTCTGGGTTGCTGGAGGTTGTGTGAAATACTCCACATGTTGGCGAGCCCTTAACCCCAAGAAAGATTATTTTTTCGGGCTTTTCTTCTGTTAAAACTCTCCCAATGAAGTCTACAATGCTTTCGGCTTTTTCTCTCATTCCAAGCTTTTCAAAAACTTCCTTGCTCATCGGAGGCCTTGGCCAACCTATGAGCTCATATTCTGGGCAGGGATAGGTTAAGATTTTTATCTCCTCTTTGTGCTCTGCAAGAAAGCTTAGGAGCTTTTCACTTGTCTTGTACTCTTTTTCTTTTGCTCCCCGATAAACGTAGAAGGGGCTGAGGAGGCATGGTGCCATAATGAGGAGCTTCATACTATCACCTAAGGGCTATTGAGAGTTCACCTTTATATCTCTGTTGGAAAAGATGCCTTTCATTGGAGCTTTTTGATCTCTTCTGCTCTGCTGAACTCACCCCGCTTTATCAGTTCCACCGCATAGGCGTAGAGGCCGAGCTTGAAGAGGTTCTCCGGCGTGGGTTTTTCCCTTGAGAGCTCCTTGATTGCTGAGGAGAGCTTCTGGAGGGCTTTTTCTTTAGCTTTCTCGGAGTAGTCGGCGAACTCGAGGGCCTGGAGGATGGAGAGGACGTCAAGGAGGGCGTCGGAGGGGAGGTTTAGCTTTTCTTTTGAAGACGGTTTCTTCACGTCAGAGCTCTTTTTCACTTTAGCCTTTTGCAACATTTCATCTGGGGCCACCTTTTTCAGCACTTCTACAAACTGCTCGAACTCCGGTACTTCTCCAGCTTCGATATGCTTTGTAGCTTTATCTCCCCTAGCTTTTATCTGTGCTAATCTTTCTACAAGTTGTGCTGCTGCCTTCACGAATTCCTCCAGGTTTTCCTTTTTGTTTTCAGGTATGTGGTCGAACTCACTCTCTAGGATAATTGAAATAAGTCCGATTTTATCTTTAATCCTCTCAAACGGCGGCAGAATCCGGCCCAAATCATCGACCTTACCTATATCTGGGTCCCACACCCATCTTCTTTCAGTTTCCTTCACTCCTATTGCGGTGTTAAGTATTCTCTCTGTTGTGTATATGAAGTCGCTGAAATCATACCTACTGGATTTGTGCGCTAAGGGCAATGAAAGTAATTGGAAAAATATATTGTACTTTATCGCATCTTCCTTGCTCGGTGCAAATACGAAATGGTATCCATCATTGACTTTTATACTTAGCTCAGCGTGTGTGTGGTTCAGGGCGTCCTTCAGCGTCTTTTTTGTGGGGACAATCCCTCTTTTTGAGAGCGCTTCTTCAAGCTCCCTCTTTTCTCCAAGCAGTGTGTGGCGCTCATTCAGCATTTCAGCGTCAAACACAGGGATTTCCTCGACCTCTTTTCCGAACCAACCTTTCTTTTTCTCCACCTTTACTTTTTTCTGATCTTTCCGTTGAGGTAATACCTCACCATTGTTTGTCACCCTTCATTAATATTTGGGTTCAGCATCTTCACATTCCGCATGAAATGATCTTGATTGGAGCTTTGCTAATTATTATTTTTGAGTCTCAAGCGAGATAAGCCTTTCGAAGTCCCCCAAACCCCATACTAACCAGCCCTTCTCCCTGAGCTCTTCCTTTCCCTCGACGCTTTTAGATACCAGCCCATAGCTCTTCTCCCAACCCTCCAGCCCTACGAGCTCAGCCTTCCTCTCCAAGTCCCTTAAAATTCCCCTTGCTTCCCTCTCCCTCAGTTCCTTCCACTTGACCTCAACGAACAGCGCCTTCTTTTCACGCTCGTTGAGGGCAACGAGGTCAATCTCCTCACTTTTGTGCCACCATCTTCCAATCCGGATAAACCTAAACGGAAGTTCTCCGTGCTTGTTCAACCTTAACAAAAACTCCCTGGCCACACCTTCAAAGACTCCCCCTGTGTAGTGATCGAGGTCGGCCATGACGGCATCAACGAGGAGCTCCCCGTTACCGCTCTCGATCATGTCGGCGTTGGGGTAAACGTAGCGGAACCAGAAGGCGAAGTAGTTGTCGGCTATGTAGTACCTCCCCTTCCTGCTCTTCCTGCTCGCAGTTACCGGCAGTTCTCTCCTCACGAGGTCGAGGTCTATGAGCACGCTGAGGTACTTCCCGACGGTGGCCCTCTCAAGGCCCGTGTCATTGGTTATCTCTCCGAGGGTTGTTCTTCCCCTCGCTATGGCCTCCATTATGGCGAAGTAGTTCCTTGGCTCGTCAAGCTCCTCGCGGAGGACGAAGAGCGCATCCCCATAGAGGAAGGAATCAACGCGGAAGTAACCCTTAAGGTTCTCCTCAAGGCTCTTCTCATCGCTGAACTCAAGGAGATAAGCCGGCGTGCCTCCTAAAATTCCATAGACCCTCACGAAGTCCTCGAGCGGGTATTTTGGGAGGAACTCCCGCGCGCTGAAGAAGTCGAGGGGTTTGAGCTTGAGCTGAGCGGTTCTTCTGCCGTAGAGGGGGCTCTTGTAGCCCAAAAGCCTCTCCATCATAGAGACGCTTGAGCCGGAGATTATGAGGAACACCTTCCCCTTTGAGAGCCTCATCTCCCAGTACTCCTGGAGGATTGAGGGCAGGGCTTTGTTGCCCTTCACGAGGTAGGGGAACTCGTCTATGGCTACGATGAGGGGCTTTTCGGCCTTAGTGGAGAGGTACTCGAAGAACGCATCCCAGCTCCTCAGGGGGTTCTTTTTGAGGAACGAATCGTTGAAATATTCAGCGAGGCGGAGAGAGAAGCGCTCAAGGTTTTCCGCTTCGCTCGTCTCCCTCGCGAGCAGGTAAACGCCGCCGTGTCGTCTTAGGAACTCAAGGATGAGCGCGGTCTTGCCAACTCTCCTCCTGCCGTAGACCACGACGAACTGCGCCTTCCCGCTCTTCAGTCTCTCCTCAAGGAGGGCCAGCTCCTCCTCCCTGTCTATGAACATTTGTTTACTCACCAGTAATTTACTTGTGAGTAAACTATTTAAGGGTTTCGATGTTTAAACTCAGATCAAAAAACGATCCTTCCTTTGTTGCCACTCTCTTCAGCAAACTCATGTGCGAGTGAGCTTCCTTATTATGTCCTCGACCTTTGCCTTCAGCTCTTCCAAAGTTCCTTCATTTACAATCAAAAAGTCAGCCAAATCTTTAAGCTTGCTCGTGTGATAAAGCTCCTCCTCAGCTTCATCAGCCTTTAAGAAATCCTCAAAGCTTTTTATCACCTTATCTTTACCTGCGTTTCTCTTCTTTAAGCGTTCATACCTTATCTCCGGCCTAGCTTCAACGTAGATTATAAACCCACCTCGCTTTTTTATCGCCTCTATCTCCCCTCTCGAGCGAACCCCATCGATGACAACGTTTTCGCAGTTTCTTTTCTTGTCCAATGCGAGTCTTATCAAAATATCTTCCCCATAGGTTTCCTTTAGGTATCTGCCGTATTCAATGAGTTTATCTCTTGTTGGTTCGCTCTTTTCTGGAACTTCTGGGAGCCATGAGTATTCACTTATGTTATGGGTTAGGAGATCAATTAACGGATCACTGCATGAAACCTTGCAAAAACCTCTCTCCTCGAAAAACTTTGCAATTGTTGTTTTTCCAGCTGCGATTTTACCAACAACTCCTATTATCATCTAACCACCAGGTTACTTTTTCCATGCCCACCATATTAAGTTTGCCCCATCTGTGGACTCCATTAATCCTTCAGCAACCATATCCACTACAAAGTCTATCATGGCATCCTTGTCAATCCTGACGGGCTTTTCAAAGCCGAAAAAGTACTTGGCCTCAAAGAACCCAATGTGGAGAAACCTTAGGGGATTTAAAAGTGCCACATCCTCAATAAACTTCAAATTGAATGGAAAATCCCCAATGACGAGCTTAATTCCCCTTTCTCTCGCGATATCTTTCAGCTTTTCCTCATCTGGGTAAAATAACTCCCTAAGGGAACCGTCTATTGGTTCATAGCTTATTTTCGGAAATGTGTACTTGATGCCGATTTTCTCAGTTTTTAATCCTAATTTTTCAGCAAAGCCTATCATGGCCTTTGCATTAAAGCTGAGAAAAACAAGGGCTCTCTCGTCTACTCTTAACTTGGGCCACTTTCGGGGAGGAAAGTTAAACTCTGCTTGAATTATTGGTTCTAAAAATTCCAAAAAAGTTCCTTTAATTCTTTCCAAATTTTTTTCGAGCTTTTTTTGCTTTATAAGCAGGTCAAGCTTTGAATATACTGTAACCTGCTTCACACCGAGTTCTTCTCTAAGCTTTCCGATTACAAAGCTGTTCCCGATTATTGCACTTTTATCACTTCTGTCTCTGGCTATTATAAACAGCTTGTCGTTCTCGCTATCGTACCTAATTTCATCTATCACAAACGGCACCAGAGGAAAACCGTTTTCTTTTCTTATCTTATTGACCCGTTCTGCTATCGCTTCCGCCGTAAACATCAGCCCACCCTGTATGCCTTGATGCACTCGTAGATTTCCTGGGCAATTTTTAAAGCTTCCTCCTTGTTGTCGGTCTCCTTGACTATAATTTTTCCGCTTGGAAATATGCTTATGTCATAGGTTTTTCTAACAAGGGCTAAGAACTTGGTTACTCGCTTTATCTGGTAGCCTTTCTCCGCTAAGCATTCGCAGACTTCCTCGAGGTCTAAATCAAACTTTTCTCGTGGAGTTATGTTTATTGCCTTCATGGTGGTACATGGCTTTGCAACCAGCATAGAACCACCAACCAGAATTTATGAACCATACTTCATAAATTTATTGAAAGAAAAGGTTGGGCATCATCGCTTCCAGAGGGTAAATCCCAAAATTGAGATCAGCAAAAGCGCCCCCAATGAAAGAATAATTTTTGTTGAAATGCCATTTTCTTTTGTTAGATTTGGGACGTCTGTTCCCTCTTCAAGGGTGAAACTTACCTCAATTTCTCCCGCTGGAAGTGTTATTTTATTGCCCTCAACTTCAATGGGGACATTGCTCATATCCACCAAGCTTGCTCCTTCTGGTAATATAACGCTCACTGGATTGTCTGATTTCAATGAGATTATCCAAACAAGGCCCTCTTGCTTAATCAAATCTGGAGTAGTATAGGTTATCTTCACTATCTGGGCATCTTGAGCGTTTACGGTAATCTCGTTTCCGTTTATGTAATATTCAAGGGGGTTATCGTTTTCGTCGGTAACAAAGATGTCTTCGTAATGATCCCCAATCAAAGATAATGTAACCTGCGTTGCATAATCATCAACGGGCACTTCAATTTCTACAGTTGCATATCCGTCTCCATAGGGGGTTATGTTTACGTTCTCTGCACTTACAAGGGGAATAAAAAGCAATAAGGCAAGCAAAGCCTTTTTCATACTTTACCACCTCCATAAAAAATTAGAAATCAGAGATGCCTTAGGATAAACTCATCCACTCTATGGAGCATGTCCAGGGCAATTGCAAAGTGCATCTTTGCTTCTGCTGGCTTTTTGTGTTTTAGGAGCTCGATTCCAAGTCTTACCTCTTGTATCGAAGTTTTAAGCTGCAGTTCTGCCTTTCTTGTATCTACTCCTTTTCTCTTGAGCTCTCTCAAGGCCTTTGCATCCTTCTGAATTCTGCCGTTAATCTCTCTGAGAAATGTTCTCATGTCTCTCATCTTTTCTTGGGCTTCTCTCTCGTGGAACTTTCTCTGGATAAATGCCATTGCCTTGTGAAATTCTTTTATGGTCTCCGTGTTCTCTCTCATGACCTGAAGAGCTTCGTCGTATTTTCCTTCATCTGCTAGGGCTTTGACCTCATCGTAGACTTCTCTAAACGCTTCAAGCCTTTCTTGAAGTTCACTTGCATCGTAGCCCTTTTCTTCTGCCGCCTCAATTACTTTCTCTGCCACTTCTATTCCCCTTGCACCTTTCTCCAAGAACTCATTTACTATCTTGTCAGCGTTTGCCTCTACAAGTTCCTTTCTTATTTTCTTTAGTTCCTCATCTAACGCCGCTTTTTTCTCCCTCGCAACTTCGAGGTCTTCTTTAGCTTTCTCGAAATCTCTGGCTTTTATGTCCTCTAACACGGTCTTGTAAGCCTCCTTAGTTTCTTGTAAAAGCATTGTTGCGTTTTCTACATCAATTCCCTGTTTTTGAGCGATCTCTATAGTTCTCTCAGCCATTCTAAAGTAGCCTTCCATTCTCTTGATCTCCTCTGGTAACCTTTCTTTGAGCTCCTCTTTTCCTCTTTCAAAGCTCTTCAGGACTTCTCTGTAGTGATGCATTGCTGTTAAGCCATTGATTATGGTGTTGTAATAGTCGCCGCTTTCATAAGCAGCGAGGGCATCTTCCTTATACTCTTCGGCCAGTTGGTAGTGTCTCATAACGCTTGAGTTATCTGGCAAGTTTGTATTGTTAATTAGTCTTGTTGTTATTTCGCTCAGTCTTTCAAGGGCTGCAACAATATGCTCGGCTATCCTCTCCTCCTGCGTTATGTTTTGTATTTCTGGTGGCAAGGGCTCTGTTTCATTTTCTATGGTAGTGTTTTCATCTGCCAGGCTCAAGCCCGCTGGTATTATGCTCCCAACCAACAGGGCTATTAACACCCAAACTTTCAACCATCTCATGTTCATCACCATTCTTAACTAGGCTCTTTACCTATTTTAGGAACCCGGTGAAAAGAACGTTTCGGAACGTTTCATTTTTTGTATAAACTTTCATAAACAGCTTTCTACACATACAATCCATTAAAAATCATGAAAATCTGCATGTGAACGATTAGAAACGATATTTTTGGGTAAATGGAGCTTAGATCTTTTTTAGAATGAGCTTCATAAAGGCCCTGGCATTCTTTAAACGGTGGGTCTTGAACTTTGCTGTCTTGGAGGTGTGCACTTGAAGCGGAAGTTCTTCTATCCTCAAGCAAACTCCTCCAAAAGTTAAAAAGAAAAAATCACCTTAAACTTTTCACAAGCTCCTTCATAACCCCAAGGAACGTTTCAACTTCTTCAATACTGTTGTACACATGGAAAGAAGCCCTAACAGTTCCATTTATGCCAAGCTTTTTCATTACCGGCAATGCACAGTGATGACCGCTCCTTACCATAATGTTGTGCTCATCCAGAACGGCGGCAACGTCGTGGGGATGAAGCGGAGGGACGTTAAAACTCACAACTCCAGCATGCTTTTTGAGGTCTCTTGGTCCGTACCATGGAACTTCAAGCTCTGTTAAACCTTCAGTTGTTCTTTTCACAAGCTTGTGCTCTTGCTTTTCGATTTTGTTTATCCCTATTTTTTCAATGTACTTTATTCCAGCGGCAAGACCTATTGCCCCTCCAATATTTGGCGTACCGGCTTCATAGCGCTCTGGTGGTTCGGTGAGCTTGTAATCATAAAGATTAACGTCTTCAATTGTTCCCCCACCTATTAACGGGGGCTCGAACACATCAAAGAATTCCTCCCTTATGTAAAGCACTCCTATTCCAGTTGGGCCCATTGGCCCTTTGTGTCCCGAAAATGCCAAGAAGTCTGCGTGAAGTTTGTTAACGTCAACCTCCATGTGGCCAACGCTTTGGGCTGCATCGACAACAAATATTGCTCCTTCTTCTTTCGCCATCTTTCCGATTTCTTCTACCTCGTGGATGACTCCAAGGGCATTGGAGACATGCTGTATGGCTACAAGCTTTGCTCCCTTGATCTTCTTCTCCGCATCCGCTAAATCCAAGTTTCCTTCGTTGTCTCCTTCGATTATTTCCAGTTTCAGTCCAAGTTTTTTGGCTAATCTCTGCCAGGGGAGCAAGTCGGAGTGATGTTCGTAGGGGGTTGTCACTATCTTGTCTCCTTTCTTAAAAATCCCCTCCAAACCAAGAGCCGTTAAATTCAAGCTTTCACTCGTGTTCTTTGTGAAGACAATCTCCTCAAATTTAGCTCCAATGAACTTTGCTGTGATTTCCCTTGCCTTTTCATATTCATGAGTCGCCTTTTGAGAGAGCCTGTGAACTCCACGGTGGACGTTTGCCCTATATTTCAAATAATACTCGTCCATGGCCTCAACAACTGGTTTGGGGGTTAGAGAAGTTGCGGTGTTGTCAAAATATATGACCTCCTGCGTTAAAGGGATATCTTTCCGAACATCTTCGGGTATTCTCATGCCAACCACCGTAGAATTTATTTTCATGGAACATATAAATGCTTTGCTTCTCATTTTTGTCCTCCCAAATATTCCGATTATGGAACAAAATTTTATAAAGATTGGAACAAAAGCACGGGTGGTGGTTTAAATGAAGGCTAGGGAGATAGGATTAATCGGACTGCTGCTGAGCTTATCTTTGGTATTGCAGATTTCCCCGCTTAAGGTTCCGACTCAATGGGGAATGACAATTGATCTTGTAGCCGTCCCGATAGTGGTTATCTACATTTTGTTGGGCTTTTGGAGCAGTGTAACGGCCTTAGTATTATTGTTTTTGGGTTTGAGTTTAGTATCGTCTGCCTCTTGGTTGGGAGCCAGTATGAAGTTCTTTGCAACCTTGAGTGTGGTAATAGGCCTTGAAATTGCTAAAAGGATCACAAGGTTTGACTTCAAGAACTACAA
>LGET01000179.1 GCA_001507935.1 Thermococcales archaeon 44_46 | reverse complement strand
GTCTCTCCCAAAAGGGCATACGCTTTGAGTCTTTCTTTACTCGCTTCCCACAACAGCTTTCCGCTCATCCCCATTATGGAGCCGTATTTCAGTATCTTGACCCCCAATTTTTCTAAATCCTTGTTTTCTTCTTCACTCCCACCTACGCCCCAGACTTCCATTTGTTCTTTGAAAAAGCCAATTCCCATGCCGCCAAGTGAAATTACCTTCTCGGCGTTGTTTTCTTTTAGGTAGCCAACGATTTCTCTTGCTATCTCGTTTACCAAAGTTGGAGGAATGTATATGTCTGCAACGGCAATTATGATGTTGTCCTTCCCGTAGAATCTCAATGGTGGGTTTGGTTTGCCTTCTAGAATTAGAGACATTGGTGGTAAAAACGGGCTCTCCACGTAGCCTATCATTTCCATGTTGAGTTCTTTTGCGATAAAATTAGCGGCTATATGTCCCACAAGCCCGATCCCCGGGTACCCTTCAATAAAAATGGGTCTCTCAATCTTTGGAAGTATCAGCTCAACCGGTTTTTGCATTTTTCCCACCCCCCATGACAATATTTAGTAATCAAAAGTTATTAAATTTTTTGGCACTGGTGGTGTGCAGGTTTGTGTTACTCTGATTAGTGGTTAATAAAATATGAATAGAAAAAGTATATCAACCATAAATGCGACCCTTTTACGGTGGTTTGGGATGGATAGTAGCGATCATTGGAAGTTTAGTACTAATAGATTAAAGATTGCAACTGTGGCAAAGCCGCCGTGGAGCTATAAATCTCATAATGGAAAACTGGAGAGGATTATTTTAAGTCTAGGCAGTGAAAAAGGAAAATTTTCGGAGATTTATGGTATTCCCCGTTCTCTCGGCTGCATAGGGAACAACAGGTTTATCTTGAGAGACGAGAAAATAGGGATAGAAGAAATTGAAAGGGTGGTTAAAGAGTTTACAAGACTGGGCGGTCGGGAGATATACTTGGTGAACTATGACGAAGTTGAAGAGTTAATTGAAATTTCAAGGCATATCTCGGCAAGCTTTCCTGGAGATGTTTTTGCTACGATTAGAATTGAAGACATCAATGCCCTTGATCCGGTGGAAGGCTTAAAGGTGATAGTGGAGATGGAGTATTCGGAAGATGCTCTCTCGGAACTGGAACATCTAAAATGGGCTCATGGAGCACTAATAATGGCAAGGTATAAGGAATACACTGAGCTTCTTCAGCAAAAAGTTGAGTTTCCTGGAGAAGTTTATGTGGATATCCTTTTTCCAGGTTCACTAAAAAACGTTGAGTTTAACCTGTTTGAGGTTAAGAAGCTCTTGCCTTCCTCTCCAAACAAGTACCACAGTTGCTTGGCTGGTACGATCGCTATAGCTGCAGATGGTTACATAACTCCCTGCCCCTTGCTGAGGAATTTCGTGGTTGGCAACATAAGAAAGGATAAACTCTGGTACCTGCCTAGAAGAAAAGTTCTAAATCAGTTTTGGACACTCACCAAAGATAATATAACTCTCTGTCGCTCGTGTCCATTTAAATACACGTGCCACGACTGCAGGGCGCTTGAATATCAAGCATCTGGAGATATCCATGGTATAGAATACTGTGAATTTTTGGGGATTAAAGTTAATCAAAATCCAGAATAGAGTGGTACCCTTTTCCGTCCTTTTTCACTGCTTTGGAAAACGAAAATCCCCTTATCCCGAAATCAAACATGTCAAAATAGTATATGCCAAACCTATCAACGTACTTACTGAATTCAAGAATTTTTTGATATATGTCCTCTTCACTTGAGAAGTACCATTCTATGAGATAGCCCTCAGGCTTTATTACACCGATCATTATCTCATGCTCTTTGAACTTATCTAAAAATTCTTTGCTGAGAGATCTTGCTATTCCACAGAATCCTCTGTTGTAGGCTTCTTCATTTACTACCATCATAAAGCCCCTTAGTATTCCTAACTCCTTGAGCCTGTTTATCATGTACCTTATTGTTGGTCTCTTTTTTCCCAAGGCTTCTTCTATTTCCTTCATCGGTGTTCTTGCATCTCTTTTTAGGATATCAAGCAAGAGGGCGTAGTCATAGCTAAACTCCCACTTTCCAAACTCCAGTTTCTTTGAGGGATAAGCGTATACCTCGTAGTATTCATAATTTGGAGAATACCTTGACAGCAGTTCGTCTATTTTGTCCCTCTGCTCTAGGGGGACATACATTACTGTTGAAACCCCGTTTATAAAACCGAAAAACGGAACTGCAACGGGAATAAAGGGATTGCGGTACATTTTGGCAATTGTGGATTTTATGTTCTCTCTTGGAACCGATAGAAATGCCACGTAGCTCATGAGCCCGAGTTTAGCTATGCTTATGGAAGCGGATACAGTGAGGCTTTTAGATGCTTCGTAATATTTGTCAAAGAGCTTTTTGAGCTTTGCATAGCTGATGTTTTCTTTTTTAGCTATGCTGTTAATGCTTTCGAGCGGGTATTTGTCCAGCAGGTTTATTAGAAACTCCAACTCTTCCCTGCTGATCAAATTGTACACCTTGCATTAACTTTGCGATCAAAAATATAACTTTTTCTCCTTTTGACACCCAAGCCACACTAAACTTAAATATTTCCAGCTTGAAAACTTTCACTGGTGATGCCAATGCCGAAGATAGGAATTATTGGCGGTTCCGGAGTTTATGGGGTATTTGAGCCAAGAGAAGCAATAAAGGTGCACACTCCCTATGGCAGGCCATCAGCCCCAGTGGAAATAGGGGAGATTGAAGGAGTTGAGGTTGCTTTCATCCCAAGGCACGGGAAGAACCACGAGTTCCCTCCACATGAAGTTCCCTATAGGGCAAACATATGGGCACTTAAGGAGCTTGGCGTCGAGAGAATCATAGGAATTACTGCGGTTGGTTCTCTTAGAGAAGAGTACAAGCCGGGGGATATAGTTATCACGGATCAATTCATCGATTTCACAAAAAAGAGGGACTACACCTTCTACAACGGCCCAAGGGTTGCCCATGTTTCAATGGCCGACCCCTTCTGCCCGGAGATGAGGAAGATCTTCTATGAAACTGCCAAGGAACTAAACATCCCGGTGCACGAAAAAGGGACTTATGTATGTATTGAGGGACCAAGGTTCTCCACAAGGGCAGAATCGATGATGTTCAGAAACTATGCCCACATAATTGGAATGACCCTTGTGCCGGAGGTAAATCTTGCTAGGGAGCTCGGAATGTGCTACGTCAACATTGCGGCAATTACCGACTACGACGTCTGGGCAGAGAAGCCAGTTGACGCTCAAGAAGTGCTCAAGGTCATGCACGAAAACAATGAGAAGATAAGGAAGCTCTTAAAAGTCGGTGTTCCAAGGATCCCCCAAGAAAGGAAGTGCGGCTGTGCTGATGTTTTAAAGAATGCTTTTGTTTGATTTTTATTATTACTTTTCTGAGTTGTTTTTATTTCCCCCCATTTAATTTGTTTTGTGGTTGGTTGAATACTCCCTAAGTAATTTCTTTCAGAACGCATTGAAAAAAAAATAGTAACACTATAGTAGATACTGTTAGGATAACTGGGGCATCACCTCCTGAAGCCATTCAGTAACATCACCAGGCGGATCACCAAAACTAGAATGAATTCTGAC
>LGET01000178.1 GCA_001507935.1 Thermococcales archaeon 44_46 | reverse complement strand
GCATCTGATATTCCAGCGTTTTTACCTTACACAAATAAAGTTGTGTTTCTGGATGATGGGGAGTATGCAGTGGTTAGCAAAGATGCATTTACAGTGAAAGACCTTAAGACAGGAAAAGAAAAGAAAAAGGAAATTCACGAGATTAACTGGACTCTTGAGATGGCTGAAAAGCAGGGCTATCCCCACTTCATGCTTAAGGAAATCCACGAACAGCCAAAGGCCGTGAAGGAAGCAATTTACGGCAACTTGGAGACAATAGAGCAGGTAGCTAGAGAAATCGCCAAATACGAGAAGATATTTGTTGTGGCTATGGGGACTTCTTATCATGCAGGAATTGTTGCGAAGTATCTCTTCCAGAGGCTGGCAAACAAACCCATCTTTGTGGAGGATGCGAGTGAGTTCAGGTATGAGTTTGAGAACATAGTTGACGAGAATTCCCTTGTAATCGCCATTACTCAAAGTGGAGAAACTGCCGACACTCTGGCGGCAATAAGATTGGCTAAAAAGAAGGGTGCGAAAGTTCTAAGCATCGTTAACGTTGTTGGGAGCATGGCCACCCGGCTGAGCGACCTTGTAATATACACCCATGCAGGTCCGGAAATAGGGGTGGCAGCAACAAAGACGTACACAACACAGCTTACCGTTTTGACTATGCTTGCAATAGCCCTAGCCAAGATACTCAACACAGTTGATGAGGATTATCTTAAGAAGCTAGAAGCCGAACTTTTGGAACTCCCAAGGTACATTGAGGCTGTGCTTGGATATGAGAACAAGATAAAATCACTTGCTGAGGAGTTGGTAGATAGGAGAGATTTCTTCTACATAGGAAGGGGGATAAGCGTTGCAACAGCTCTTGAGGGTGCTCTAAAGCTTAAGGAAATCAGCTACATCCATGCGGAGGGTCTTTCTGCTGGAGAGCTGAAGCACGGCCCTCTAGCTCTGATTGAAGAAGGTGTTCCAGTTGTTGCAATTGCGCCCAGCGGAAAGACGTTTGACAAAATGGTTTCCAACATACAGGAAGTGAACGCAAGAAAGGGATTTGTAATTGCTCTTGGGGATAACGAGGAGCTGGAAAAAGTCAGCAACGTCTTTTTGAAGATGCCCAAGATAGATGAGCTTTTAAGTCCAATTGTGTATACAGTACCGCTTCAACTGCTCGCCTATTATTTGGCTGTGTTAAGGGGTAACGATCCCGACAAGCCAAGAAATCTGGCAAAATCTGTAACTGTAGAGTGAGGTGGTGGAAATGGTTGGAACAAAAGTTGGGGAAAAAACTAAGAGTGAAAAACCATCCTCTTTAGACTTTTCAAAAATCAGGCTTTACCTTTTTCCAATATTGGTAGTGATTATTGCTTTTATTGGCTACAAGATTAGAGCGGCAACTGGGCAAACGAAGTACTTTATCGATCCAGATACGTTCTATCATTTTGAAATATACAAGCTCGCGATAAAGGAGTGGATTCCCAAATACTACCCCTTGGCTGATGCTCCCTTCGGTTCCCTTATTGGAGAGCCTCTGGGACTTTACATCATTCCTGCGGTGCTTTACAAGATCTTATCTGCTTTCGGACTTGAAGCAATTAGAGTTTTCAAAATGTGGCCTCCGCTTGTTGGGTTTTTCAGTATAATAGGCATCTACCTCCTTGGACGAAAGCTTCACTCTGAATGGGCAGGGCTCTGGGCAGCATTAGCCATGATGTTCTCCATAGCCCACTGGACGAGAACTTTCTCCGGAAATGCCAGAGGTGATGGGCCGTTTTTGATGTTCTTTATCTATGCAGTCTTGTTCATGTTTTACTATCTCGAAGCCACTGAAATTAAGAGAAAAGTCATTTTCGGAGCTTTGTTTGTATTCTCTGGAGTTCTAATGCTCTCAGTGTGGAACGGTTCTCCATTTGGTATCATGGTTCTCTTAGGCTTTGCGAGCTTATATGTGATTGTGGCGTTTATTTTCGGGAAAGTTGAAGACGTCAAGAAGTTCGCCAGGGAATTTTACCCTGCTTACGTTGTAATGCTGCTCCTCGGCTATGCATTAACTCCAAGTGGAATCGTGAAAGTTGGAGGGCACATAAGGTTCGCCTTTGAAGCCTTCCTCGGACTGGCTCTGCTTACGGGAATAATGCTCTATGGAGGCAAATACCTGAACTACTCCGACAAGAAACACAGATTTGGGGTTGTTGCAGTTGTAGTGCTATTGGGCTTTACTGGGGCTTATCTTTACGTTGGTCCAAAGCTATTTTCCCTTATGAGCGGAGCTTACCAATCAACCCAAGTTTACGAAACCGTTCAGGAGCTTGCAAAGACAGAGTGGGAGGATGTGCAGAGATATTACTCAGTAAAGGGAACAGATGGACTATTATTTTTACTCTCGCTTATAGGGATTGCGATAGTTGCTTTTAGACTTTTGAGGTCTCTAACTCAGAACAACGTTGATGCTAAGGCCTTGTTCCTCATTGTGTTCTATGGACTTTCGCTATACCTCATGTGGACAGCGGTGAGGTTTTTATTCCTTGCCTCGGGGGCAGTTTTGCTAACTTTTGGAATTCTTGTGGGAGAGCTCTTTAGAATAGTAGAGAACCTGCAAGAAAAAACTTCAACAAAAGCTCTATACGCCCTCCTGTTAATCATTCTATTCATCCCAATTCCTATAGTCGGAGCAAACACCACATACAATTCGGCAAAAGCCGGAGGGGATGCTGTAACGCCGAGCTGGGAAGAGACTCTCCTATGGCTCAGAGAAAACACAAACGAATATGACACAGCAACTTCTTGGTGGGACTATGGCTACTGGATCGAGAGTTCTCTCCTTGGAAACAGGAGGGCAAGTGCGGATGGAGGTCATGCGAGGGACAGGGACTACATAATAGCAAGGTTCCTTGCTGGGGATGGAAATCAGAGTGAAGTTGACTTTGAGAGCTGGCAGCTTAATTACTTCATTGCGTGGGTTCAGGACTGGGCTAAGTTTAACGCTATAAGCTATCTGGGAGGGGCAATAACAAGATATGAAAGAGACAACAGGGGCATGATACTTCCATTTAATCAAAAAATAGATGATAACGCTTTTTACAGTCCATATGGCATTCAGCTTCAGATAGTGGAACAAGAAGGACAGAAAAAGGTGATAATCTTAGCTGGTAACCAGCAAGGAGAGCCAGTGCAGACAATAATCATGCAAACTGGGGAGGTCATAACAGGTAAAGGGGACTTTCCATACGTGGCGTATGTTTTCCCGAACTATGCGATAGCAGTTTATTACAAGGTGGCAACGAGCAACTTCCTAAAGCTTGCATTCCATGTTCCGGTAAGTATTGAGTCCGATTTTACCCAAAAGCTGCTCTCAAACTTCAGGCTTGTAAAGACCACTGGAGATCTCGCAACCTATGAGTTTGTTCCATTTGGAGTGTATAGAATTGAAGTTTACAAGAATGAGACATGGACACCAGTGTCAAAGCTTATTCCTGGGGAATACAAGGCTAAGCTCTACATATCTGCATTTGGAAGAGACGTTAAAGATGCTATCATAAAGTTTAGGGCTTATGATGGAGATAAACTCGTGAGCGAGCAGGTTATAGCGCAGAACGTTAACATAGACCACCTAAACGAAGCACCAATAGAAGTTGAGCTTAATGTTCCAAACGCTACAAGATACCAGCTTGTCCTTGTGCAGAAAGGCCCCGTTGGGGCTCTTA
>LGET01000177.1 GCA_001507935.1 Thermococcales archaeon 44_46 | reverse complement strand
GTCTCCGAGGAAAACCGTCTGTTTGGGAAATAAAGCCTAAAGAAGGGAGTTTGATGTTAGTAACCGATGATGAGTGTCATCCCAGCCGAGTGGTGACGACGTTTATCCCCACCTGAGGTGTAGAAAATGTTCGGATTTTTTAAAAAGAAAAGGAAATACGGTTCCTTGATATACGTAAGCGAGCCCACGATTATTTATCATACTCAAACCGAGAAGGTAGTGCTGAAAGTTATTGAGGAAAAGCTTAACTCAAACAACTTCATCATCCCCTCCGATTATGGACTAAAGCCTACCCACCACATGATAAAAGACGCAGAGGTATTTGTTGCCATTGGGATAGTCGGTAAGTTTACATCTCTCGTCTGCAGAGAGATAAAAATCGCACAGGAGCTTAAGAAAAGGATATACACAATAAACGTAGCAAGGAAAGGCGATATGGTTTATTATGATTTCTTTGAAGGCATTCCTGATGATATCGAGTGGCTAAGTGAGGAAGAGACTAGAAAGCTCTACGAGGAGTTCAGAAGAGAAGAATTCTCAGGCTTCATGAAAGTCTTCCTGGGAGATAGAAAAAGACAGTGGTAAATCTTATTTAGGAGAAATCAAAGATACCTTTTGGTGAATTCCATGAAAAAATTAGTGATCTTTGCCTTTGTAGTAGTATTATTTCTGTTGCCATTTACACATGCCCATGAGCTGGAGTATCTTACATGGGGCGGTAATGAAGTCGACAGTGGAGTGGCTTACCTCCCTGGAGAAGCATACTCAATCTTGGTAGGTTCCACGAAAAGCTTCGAAGATGTGAGAGCCGGTTTTATTGTTAAAGTTGATGACAAAGGGGGCTTAGGATTTCAAAGGCTCATCTACTCCTCCAAACCAATTTCCATCAAGGACGCAGTCCTTTATGAAGACCGGATATATTTTGCGGGAGAGGTGGGTTCCATAAGCTTTCAAGATGCCAATGCATTTGTGGGAGCATTCAGTGCAGATGGTGAGCTTCTCTACTTCAAAACTTTTGGCAGGAGCCTTAATGACGGTGTCGAAGCCATAGATATAGCGAATGACAGAATTTACGTGGCGGGATATACAACTCCCACAGGAAGCATTCAACGGGCATTTCTAGCTGAGCTGTCACTCAATGGTCACGTAAATTGGGTAGTTGAATTCGGAAATGAAAATGCCAAAGCAACTGCAGTAAAAGCTACTTCATCCCATATCTACGTTGCTGGATCTTATGACAAAGGCGTTTTTGTCTGTGCCTTTGACCTAACCGGAGAACTGAGATGGGCTAGAGCATATCCACTGAAGGAAGTAAGGGCAGTGGAATTCAAAGACAACTACGTATATGTAGCCGGAAGCACAGGGGATAAGATAGGGTTTGGGAATGCATTCATACTGATAATCTCTCAAAACGGAGATACAATCTGGAAAAAGCAGTTTGGAATAGGATATGGAGATGAGTTCGTTTCCATAATGTTCAACAACTCCGAAATAATTCTTTTGGGCTCCAGCGGCAATTTTACCTCTGGCAATCACGACGCTCTTCTTTCAAAGTTCGATGAATCGGGAGAGCTGCAGTGGTTCGGGATAATCCAAGGAGGGAAAGAAGATATGGTGGCCAAAGGAATTCTAAAAGACGGTGTGATATATGCAGCAGGTTACACAGAAGATGTCTCCAAAAAGTTCATTGTTCCCAGTGTTTCAGAGGTTACATGGGAAACACTATATGGGTCTCTTGACATACCGGAAGAAAAATATTCACCTGAGCCCAAGAAAATAGCCCTGGAGTCTTCCGACTATGAAGTGCACATAAAAACGGTCAGCGGAACATTGAACTCTCCAAAAAATGGCGACGCATGGTTCTTCAGATTTGGAAAAGAGAAAACTATAGCCGAAACAACCACTTCAACAACTGAAACAACCTCTTCCACATCTACAACAATCACAACAACTCAAACTACACAATCACAAACCACCACTTCTTACACCACTACAACGGATACATCCTCCACACCCCAATCTTCCTCAACAACCCCAACATCTACCTCTTCAACTACGAGTGAGGAAAGCAAAGGTATTTGCGGACCTTCGGCACTTGTGCTCTTTACACTGGTTTCTCTGCTCTGGAGAAAGAGAAAGAGATGAAAGAAAGGCTTTTATTTTCTTTCCGTTATATTCCCGTGGTGATAAAAATGGCGAAATTTTTTGTCCCGAAGTCGCATCCCAGGTATTGGAGCCTTTACTACAGACATAAACTGGAAGAAGCCCTTGAAAAAGGCATTTTAGCTACAGCAGGGCTAATTGCTCATGGAAGGGGGGAAGCTTTTGATTATCTTATCGGGGAAACAACTATCGAACCAGCAGAAAAAGCCATGAGAGCTGCAGTCGCAAAAATTCTTTTAGCCGAGCACCCAGTGCTTTCAGTAAATGGAAATGTGGCGGCACTGGTTCCAAAGGAGACAATAGAGCTTGCAAAGGTCCTCAATGCAAAACTTGAGATAAACCTCTTCTACCGGACAGAGGCAAGGGTTAGGGCAATAGCAGAAGAGCTCAGAAAATATGACCCGGAGATTGAGCTTCTCGGCATAAACCCAACCAAAAGGATCCCAAACCTAGAAAGCGAAAGGGGCAAAGTTGATGAGAACGGCATATGGAAAGCAGATGTTGTCGTTGTACCATTGGAGGACGGGGACAGGACAGAAGCGCTCGTAAAGATGGGCAAGTTCGTTATAACAGTTGACCTAAACCCCCTCTCAAGGAGCGCAAGAATGGCGGATATAACTATAGTCGACAACATAGTGAGGGCATACCCAAGAATGATTGAGCTTGCCAAGGAGATGAAGGAACTCCCTAGAGAGGAACTTGAAAAAATAGTGGCGGAATACGACAACGGGAAGGTACTCAGCGAGGTCTTAATTCATATGAAGGCTAGGCTGGAAAAATTAGCCGAAGAAGGTATTTGGAGACGGGAAAGCCTTTAAATTTTTTCAACCTTTTCTACCAGTGCCCTTAGGCTTACAATTAGCTCGTTTTCGTCTTTGGCATTTGATATTACCAGCGGAACTCTCTCCCTCTCCGCTATTTTTACAGCGAGTTCATCAAGCTTTTTGACTCCATGGAGGACAACTACCGCCGGCTTCAGCCCCTGAACCCTTATGGCAATCATTGGGCTTCTTCCCGTAGTCACCTTGGTAAAGACTAGTGCCCTTTCAGTAGTCCATCCATAGAGCTTCAAGAACTCGTCGCTGCTCATTTCTAAAATGGCCTGTATGCTGTCTATAACAGTATAGCCGTAGATTTTTCTCCCAAGAAGGTCTTCGTTTGCGACGATTTCTCCCTTTACCGCCTCAACTATATCAGCAACTGTAACGGGGAACGCAAACTCCCTTATGTCGAGAATAGCATTCGTGGGAAGATCACTGCCTATAGTCCTGCTGAAAGCCCGTATGACGTTCCCTCCCCGCTTCTCATCTATCTCAAGAAGGGCCTCAACAAACTTCCTAATCGTGGAAGCACCGGGGCTTTTCCTTCTGCCGCCTTCATAATCGCTGATAACGGAAGAGGAAACGCCAAGAAACTCGGCAAGCTCAGTTTGACTTACACCAAATATCTCTCTCCATTTTCTCATGGTCTTTCCGGGATCAGAAGATAGGGTTATTTCCCCAGCAATTCTTTTTGCCAGAGCTTCCTT
>LGET01000176.1 GCA_001507935.1 Thermococcales archaeon 44_46 | reverse complement strand
TTCTTCCTCTAAAATTTCTTCCAGGCTCATGACTCATCAAAAAGGATATGGCACAAAAGTTTATACATTTAGCGGCTCAGGGTTTGACCATCATCACAGTTCAGATACCCTAGAGTTCTTCATCGCCTATCTAAATTTGAGAAGCGCTTTATAAAAATTATTGGAGGGGCCGAGAGATTAAAACAAAAGGGAAAAATCAGGAACTCTTCCTCTTTTCCTCCAGATATTGTTTGATTCCCTTTGCGGCTTTTCTTCCATCGCCCATTGCGAGAATTACTGTGGCTTCTCCTCGTATGGCATCTCCACCGGCAAAAACACCGGGAATGTTTGTCATCATGTTTTCATTCACCTTTATTACACCGTGTTCATCGGCTTCTATCTGTGGAAGTGTCATTCTCAAAAGCTTGCTTGTTGTTTTGCCTATTGCTATTATAACGGTATCCGCCTCAAGAACTACGGTTTCTCCGGTGGGCACGATTTTTCTCTTTCCTCTTGCGTCTCTTTCTTCGAGGGGTTTCATTTTCATGAACTTCACTGCCTTCACTCTTCCGTTTTCGTCGCCAATGAACTCAACCGGATTGAGGAAGAACTCAAACTTAACACCCTCTTCCTTAGCATGTGCAACCTCTTCGACCCTCGCAGTAACATCTTCTTCTCCCCTTCTATAGGCTATTGTGACCTCTGCCCCAAGCCTCCTTGCGGTTCTTGCAGCGTCCATTGCGGTATTTCCAGCACCGATGACTATGACCTTCTTGCCCACCTTAATTGGAGTCTCGTACTCAGGGAATGCATAAGCTTTCATGAGGTTGACCCTTGTTAAGAACTCGTTCGCTGAGTATATGCCGTTCAAGTTGATTCCGGGGATGTTGAGGAGCTTTGGTGTTCCGGCACCGGTTCCTATGAAGACGGCATCGTACTCCTCAAGGAGCTCATCGAACGTTACCGTCCTTCCTACGACATAGTCGGTTTTTATCTCAACGCCAAGTTTTTTGAGTTTTTCAAGCTCCTTTTCTATGGTTTCTTTTGGCAATCTAAACTCGGGAATTCCGTAAACCAGAACCCCACCGGGTTTGTGGAGGGCTTCGAATATTGTAACCTGGTAACCTTCTTTTGCCAGCTCAGCGGCACAAGTAAGCCCAGCGGGACCGGCTCCGATAACAGCAACCTTTTCCTTCTTCTTTTCAATCTTAGGGGTAATTTCCTGAAGCAATTTTTCATCTATGCCTTTTTCCCTTGCATAATCTGCTACAAAACGCTCAAGCTTTCCAATGTTTATAGGCTCGCCAACCTTACCCATCACACACACTGCCTCACACTGGTCTTCTTGGGGGCATACTCTACCGGTAATTGCGGGTAAAGTGTTGCACGCCCAGATAACTTCTAATGCCTCTTTAACAGCTTTTTCTGGGTTGTCCCTGTTCTCGCGGAGCTTCCTTATGAAGCCGGGAACGTCTATGTGGACGGGACATCCCTGGGTACAGGGAGCGGGACTGCACTGGAGACATCTCTCAGCTTCTTTAACGGCAAGCTCAAACGTGTAACCCAAGTTAACCTCCATAAACCCCTTAAGCCTCTCTTCAACAGGTCTCTCCGGAGTGGGGACTCTTTCCTTGATAAGCGTCATCATTGAGCACCTCCTTGCTGAAGTTTGGTGAGATAATCTTCCAGAGCCTCCTTTTCTAAGTCGGCATAGAACTCAGACCTTGCAATAAGCTCCTCCCAGTTTACTTCATATGCATTGAAGCTTGGGCCATCAACACAGGCAAATTTAACCTCTCCTCCAACTGTAACTCTGCACGCACCACACATGCCTGTTCCATCAACCATTATGGGGTGAAGGTCGACTTCCATAGGAATTCCGTACTCCTTAACCACATCAAAAATGGCTTTTTGCCCTCTTGCCGGCCCAACCATAAAGACCAGATCAGGCTTTTCTTTTTCAATGAGCTCTCTTACTTTTGCTTGTCCCCTTGTGACGAGCTCTTTAAATATTTCTGGCATACCCATGCCTTCTTTAAGCGGGAAGCTCTCCACTATGTGTTTTGAGACTGCCTTTTCCAGGTCTTCTTTAAGAATAATCATTGGTTCCGGGACTATGTGGAGGGTTATTACTTCGTTTCCAATTTCCTGCCATGCCTTAGCTATTGGATAGACCTCCACTATTCCGGTTATCATTCCTATTGCCAAAATCTTCCCAAACTTTTTCATCGGTGCGGGATTACCAAGGGGGCCGGCTATGTTTAGTATTTTGTCCCCCTCTTGTAGTTCCATGTTCATTCTAAGGGTGGTTCTTCCTCTTATGAAGGTCACGAGTGTTATCCACCCCTCCTCTGCATCCCACATTACGGGAGTTAAGGGTATTCTTTCGCCGTTTTCAAATGCTCTGACAACAACAAACTGCCCAGGCTGAACCTTTCTAGCTATGTGCGGAGCGTGAATTTTATACAGCACATTATTGGCTGCAATTTCTCTCTTTTCCAGTATCTCGTACACGATGAACACCTCCGTACATACGTTCAAGTTTGGCTATCTACTTTTGTTCAAAACCAGAGGTATTTATAAAAATATTGTAAACCAAAAGTTGAGAAGTGGGCTAAAAAAGATGAAAGTCTAAGATGAGAGAAGCTCACAAAAAAGGTCAATAGAAACAGAAAGAAGCAAAAACAAGCTACCTCTTTCTAACAAAGGTTATATAGCCCGTATGGGCCAGCATGGTTGTTCTTGGCCTTATACACTCCTCTTTAACTTCCTGCTCTCTCACAAGGCACTCAATTGTTTTTGGTCTCGTAAAGTAGTCTTTGTACTCTCTCAACTTTCTGTACAGTCTGTCAACCTGATTTATACACGGGGTGTATGCAACAAAAAATCCCCCAGGTTTTAGGGCTTTTATTGCATGTTCCACAACGTTTTCTGGCTGTGGAAGGTCTAAGATAATGTGATCCACGTTCTCCTCATCAATCCCTTCATATATGTTCTTCAGCTTTATTTCAACCCTATCATCAAAGCCGGCCCATTCGATATTTCTCCATGCGAGCTTTGCAAAATCTTCTCTAACTTCGTAGGCGATTATCTTGCCTTGAGAGCCAACAATATTGGCTAAAAAAAGCGTTAATGCCCCGCTTCCTACCCCGGCTTCGATTATAACATCCCCTGGTGAGATTCCAGCAAATGCCACTATCTGGGCAGCGTCCTTTGGGTGGATTATCTGAGGGCCTCTCTTCATCTTGTCGATATAGTCTATTATTCTCGGCTTGAGAACCCTGAATTGATACCCTTTATGGGACTCCACAATGGTTCCAAACTCTTTCCCTAAAAGCTCATTTAGATTTATTTTGCCTAGGTCTGTGTGAAACTCTCCTTCTTTTATCGTTATGAGATATCTCTTCCCTCTAGGATCGAGCAGCACAACTTTGTCTCCCTGTTTTATCATTTTAATCACCGGACTAATCCTCTATTTCAAGCTTGTAAAGATTTCCCTCTTTTTGGATTTTTATCAGTTTGCTTGCCATTTCCCTCAAGATGGCAATTTGCTGTTTGTTCAGGATATCTCTGTTCACAAAGTAAATTGAAGTCCAGTCTTCAAACGGAAGCACACTTCTTGTAAACAGAATTGCTCTCAGGGCATTATCTCCCCCAAAGTAAATATACTGAGAGATGCCGAAGGTTATTGAGTACTCAACTTTTGCTGAATGAGAAGAAAGCTTCATCAGAGC
>LGET01000175.1 GCA_001507935.1 Thermococcales archaeon 44_46 | reverse complement strand
TTAAATTTTCGGAGTTCCCTTTCTAGGTTTGGGAGGAGGTTTTCTTTTATCCTCACTTTAAAGGCCCTAGGAATGTAGGAAGTTATGTAGCAGTAAACACATGCATGATCACAGCCCGTGTAAATGTTAAGGGTATACTTAAAGGGGCATGTGCAGAGCTTTGACTTCCAAGGATCGAAGGGTCTTATGTACATACACCATAGGTTCACAAAAGACATTTAAAAATTTCCTGCTATTCTACGGTGGTGGTTTTATGAAAGGAAAGGTTAGATGGATAGGGGATTCCAAATTTGGAGCGCTTACAGAAGAGGGCGGAAAGATACTGTTCGGGGAGGAAGGCATATCGCCGATGAAGACACTTCTCCTCAGCGTGGCTGGATGTACGGCCATAGATGTAGTGATGATACTCCAAAAGATGCGCGAGCCCCTTGAGGATCTTGAGGTTGAAATAAGCGGGGAAAGAAGGGAAGAACATCCAAAAATCTACACCAAAGTCCACATTCACTACAAAATCTATGGGAATGTAAATGAGGAAAAAGCGAAACGGGCTATAGAGCTTAGCCAAGAAAAGTACTGCTCCGCCTCAGCCCATCTAAAGCTCAGCGGGACGAAAGTTACTTACTCTTATGAGATTATTAGGGAAAAAGTTTAAGTCTCTTTTTCCAATTATATTATGGTGAATTGGATGAGAGGAGAACTTATTAGGGTTTTAAGTGCTGTCGAAGAAAAGGCTAACGAGCTTAAGATGGACGGATTTGAGCCGGATCTGGTGCTCTTTGGAAAGGAAGCCTACGAGTTTTTAAAAGCACAGGTCAACGAGGAGTTTGGGGGAGAGGATGCAGTTTCTGAAATTTCCGGACTCAAAGTTAAGGTTGTCGAGGAATTTGGGGAAGATGCCATTGTAATTGACTCAAAAGTCCTTGGTTTGGGTCTTGGAGGGGCAAAAAGAGTTAAGATTATCAAAGACTAAGGGAGTAGCCGCTTAAGATTAGCAAGCCAAGTGAAACCGCCATTATGTCTGCCAAGCTTCCGGGGTTCCTTAGGTCTTTCTTTTCCCTTAAGAATTCATCAAACTCTTCAAGAGTGAGTTTCCCGGCAAGGACTTCTCTTGCTTTCTTTTGGACGAGCTCTGCCTCCTCCTGCCCGGCTTTTCTTACGATTAAGGTGTCTATGTTGCTGGAGAGAAGCTCAAGAAACACCCTAACTGTGGCTTCTTCAAGCGAAAGAGTTGAGGTCAGATCTTTGAACCGGTAAAAGGTTGAGTAGCTGAGCCTGTAACCGGTGAGCCACTCCCTAAAAATCAGCTCCCTCTCACTTGAAATCTCCGCAAGTTTTTTGAGATTTATTTCATCCCTGAGGAGCTCCTCAAAGGAAGCATCGTCATAGACGTCGTATTTTACACCAGTCTTAATCCCCTTTGGGTTTGCCGTCCTTATTGCTTTGTAAAACTCTATGCTGTCTTGGGGAGAGGAGCAGGCAATAAGCTTCTTAACCTCTTCTCTTGCATCAATGCTCCCTGCCCATGTTATTGCAGTTATGAGGGGGATTCCGAGGGTGATTATTCCAAAATTGGGGTTTGAGTTTTGGGCTTTTCTGGAGTTTTCGACGGCTTTTCTTATCAGCGCTCCTATCCCGACATCTGCTGGAGAAATCTTTCCCTTTCTAATAAATTCGCCCTTTTCTGCGGCTTCAAAAAGAACATCTATAACGGCGGTATGCGCAAAAAGAAAATGGTACAGAGTAAGGTCTTCAAAGTCTCTATACCTGTTTACGTTGCCCGGCTTGGGTACTGCAACTTCGAGCAGAGAGCCAAGGGTAAAAGCCTTGACCACTCCCCACTTGTCCATACCCATCATTCCACGACTATTTTTCCAATGAAGTTTTTGACTATCAGTTTTAATGTTTTCTCCCCTGTTTCAAAGTCCTTGTTTATGGTGGTTGAAGTCAGAGAGCCTTCAATCATGGGGACAACATTAACGTCGTCTGGAATAGAGATGTTAATCTCTCCGCTTCCCCGGTAGACTTCAATTTGAGAGCAGTATTCCTCGTCTTCTGGGCATCTTTCCAGCTCCACTTCCATGTCCCCGATGAAGTTTCTTGCAACAAGTGAGCTGAATGTCCCTGAGATAGTGATATCACCAACGACGTTGTCGAAGGTAAGCAAAGAAGTGTCTAGATCAATATTGATGTCACCAATTGTGTTCCTTAAGGCTAAAGACTTTACGGCGTTATCTCCGACTCTTATCAAGAGTCTTCCGTTTTTGTAGTCCTCACAATCGAGACATGAGATTACCAAGGTTTCGCCTTCTTCTATCTTCACCGGCAGGTTGCTGAGGACTTCTATCCCATCTGTTCCCTGCTCTACCGTTATTTCTGCGGCAATGTTCTCGATTAGTATCTCCGAGGAGTTAAATTTTCCGAGTGTAGTTATTTCTCCGGCATCCCTGGAGGAAAATCTCCATGAATAATATGCACCAGGGGTTACGAGGAATAATGCCAGATACAGAACAAAGGCCAGTGCCAAGGATGTTCTTACCGTTTTGTTCTTGACTAGTACATAAAGCCCTGCAACAATAAGTACTACTCCCCAGAACGCCCTTTTGATGTAGGGGGCATATGGAAGAAGATAGTCGTACACCTCTGGTCTGATGCTTTTTAAAAGGATTAACAGGCCCAAAAAAGCCAAAAATAATCCAAAAAATTTCTTCATTTTCATCCCCTCGCTATTAAGTATAGACCCAAAACGAGAAGGAGAAGTGCAACAACTTCCCTGAGGCCTAAAAACGGAATTTCGATGACTTCCTTTAGGAGCACCACTGCGCCTAAAAGGACAAGGGCAATCCCAAAAAGTTTGGTGTCGTCCCTCTCCTTTATTTTCGGGGCTTTTTTAGTTAGTTCTTCAACTTTTTCTCCGGCTTCTTCAGCTAACTTTTCGACTTTTTCTGGAATTTTCTCTGCAGTTACTGCCTCTCGCTCTTCTTCGGGCATTACAATGGCCATCAAGAAATACGCCAGAATGAAGACCGGCTCAATCAGGCAGAGGAGTATAAACAGAACCCTGATTATCGTCGGGTCAAGCTCCAAGTATTCTGCGATGCCCCCGAGCACTCCCAAAAATACTCTATTCTTCTTGCTCCTCTTGAGTCGTTTCTCCAACTGGTTCACCCCCTTCTTCTGGCTCTAATGGCATTACAAGTGCCAAAAGAAGATACAGTAACACTGCAGTTCCAAAGCTGGCTAAAAGCAGTATTATGAATATTATTCTCACAATTGTTGGGTCGACATCAAAATACTCGGCAAGTCCTCCACAAACTCCAAATACTATCCTGTTTTTTCTGCTTCTATAAAGTTTCTTTCCCATATTCTCTCACCTCTAGTAATGTATCCACTCTCATAGTATATCAACATACCGGTTATTTTTGAGCAGAATCTACTGAACTCCTAATTGGTGGGGTAAAATTTGGACTGGTGAATAGAATAAAAGGGGAGAAGAAGGCGATCGTGATCAAATTATTTCAACTTCAAATCCCACTACTTCTATTCCCAACTTCCTTTTCGCTATTTCGAGGGCTTTCTCTACTTTGCTAATCACAACTATCTCCTCTTCGGGAATGGAATTCCTCTTGTAGTAGACTATTCTCGCGAGCATGTTTTTCACCTCTTGTATCACTTCGAGTGATAATACAGAGATACCAAATCTTGATGATTGTAAACATATTTATAAGC
>LGET01000174.1 GCA_001507935.1 Thermococcales archaeon 44_46 | reverse complement strand
TCTTCTCAGCTGTCTGTATTCGTCCCTCTTCGCCCTGTACTCCATGGCTTCTTGATAGAGAAGATCAAGCTTGGCGTTTATTTCTTCTCTGTTCTTTTTGAGCTCTTGAATCTGCTGGTTGATTTCATCCCTTTTTATCTTATATTCTATTGCCTTCTCCCTTAACTGCCTTACTTCTTTATTCTTCTCATCTCTTTTTTGTATCCAAATATTCAGCTCCTTTTGGAGCTGTTCCAATCTCTCCTGTATCTCTTTTTTCTCTCTTTCTAAAGCCTCTATTTCGGCTTTTATCCTCTTAATTTCCTCTGGGTCTACTTTCACTTGCATGGTCTCTTCCCCTTCCTCCATTTTAGAATAGTTGATCATAATCTCACCCTGATTTAAGCCTAACTAAAGGGATGTAAAAACCAAATAAAAACTTTTTGGCTGAGATGCGAAATTATTCATCAGAACTGGGAACTAGTGTTTAACTTTTCAAAAAGTGATGTAAATAAATAAAAAATTTGCTTAGCTAGTCCTTCCCTTGTTGCTTTACCGGATAAGGCATGAATTCTACAGTTCCTCTTTGCTTTACAGGTTGTTTGTAGAGCTCCATTAAGGCATAGACCTCTTCTGGAACGTCTGTTTCAACATGAAGACCGAGTTCCTTTGCGTGCTCAACAGTTATTGGGTAGTCGTGAGTCCATCTTCCCTCGGTTAGTATTTGAGCCAGTTCTCTGGCTTTCTCTTCACCGTATTTGTCCTTCAAGAGATTGTACACAAACTCCTGAACCTGATTTATTGCCTTCTTTGCCACATCAGCAAGTATGAGGGTTTGGTCATCAACTTTCTCTGCACCTTTTTGTTCAACTGCCCTTATTATGCTCGGAGCTGGATACTGGCCGAGCTGAGGATCAACCGGTCCCAAAACCGCATGAGGATCCATTATAATCTTGTCAGCAGCTAATGCTATTAAAGTTCCACCACTCATTGCGTAGTGCGGCACTATCACTCTTGTTTCTGCGGGATGATCTTTCAAAGCCTTCGCTATTTGCGTTGCCGCCAAAACCAATCCTCCCGGCGTGTGGATGATCAGATCAATTGGCTTATCCTTTGGAGCCATCCTTATAGCTCTTAATATCTCTTCGCTGTCCTCAATGCTTATAAACTTGTACACGGGAATCCCAAAGAAACCTATACTTTCTTGCCTGTGGATCATTGTTATTACTGTGGAGTTTCTCTTTCTTGCCAATCTTTCCAGCAATTTTGCCCTAGCAATCTGCAATTGGCGATATTGAATCTGAGGCCCCATGAGTAGGTAGAAGAACAGTATCCACCATATCAATGAGCCTATGAATCCACTCAGCGGATCCATGAGTTCACCCCCTGAATATCCTACAGAATTATTGTAACTTAATATTTTTAAAACTTTTGGTAAATAAAATTGAGATCCCATGCATTGCAAATGTATCGTGAAAGAATAGAGGAAAAGTTACTTAACAACTTGAGTACCAGTTTTTCCTTCTAAGGCTTCAACAGCCTTATCTAAAGCGGCAATTACCGCTCTCTCTCCACCCCATTCGATGAACCTTATGGCAGCAAGAACCTTTGGCCCCATGCTGCCCTTCTTGAAGTGCCCTTCCTCGTAGTACTTCTTGAGCTCATCAACAGTAACCTTTCCAAGCCACTGTTCGTTCGGCTTGCCGTAGTTAATGGCAGCGCCGTTGACGTCGGTAAGTATCATAAAGATGTCAGCATTAACCTCTTCAGCAAGTTTCTCTCCAGCCAAATCTTTGTCAATAACCGCCTCAACGCCCTTAAATTCCCCGTTTTCCTCAATAACCGGAATCCCTCCCCCACCGGAGGCTATTACTATGAAGCCCTTCTCAACGAGGTCTTGGATTATTGGAGCCTCAACATGCCCAATCGGATCCGGTGAAGGAACGACTCTTCTCCATCCTCTCCCAGAGTCCTCTATGACAACCCAGTCCTTCTCCCTGGCAAGCTTTTTGGCAGTCTCTTCATCATAAAACGGTCCCACAGGCTTTGAGGGATTTTGAAATGCCGGGTCGTTCTTGTCAACAATCGTTTGGGTAACTATCGTTGCCACCGGCTTGTTTATGCCTCTCTTCCTAAGCTCATTAATTACCGCCTGCTGTATCATGTAACCAATCTGTCCCTGACTCATTGCACCGCAAACGTCCATGGGTTGAGCGGGAATACCATACATATGCTCTCCAGCATCCTGTTGAAGGAGAATAGCTCCAACTTGAGGCCCATTGCCATGAGTTATTACAACTTCATAATCGTTATCAAGGATGATATCAACGATTTGCTTTGCAGTTTTTCTCACATTCTCCATTTGCTCTTCATAAGTCCCCTTTTGTCCTCTCTGCAGAATAGCATTCCCGCCCAAAGCTATGACAACCCTCTTCCTCATATTACTCCCTCCAGCACTGGTGTATAAAGTTAGACCTTAGCGAATTAAAAGGGTTTCTTAGTCATAAAATAGTTCTTTTAGAAAAAACTTCGAAAAATAATTGAAAGAGCTTGCAAATTTAAAGATTTCTAAGAACTCTCTTTGCTGTTTTGATTAGAGGTACCACTCGCTAAACCTACCAATGCCAAGGTTTTCAAGGGTTTTCATGACGCCGAGGGCTATCCCTTCTACCTCTATGCCTCCCTCTCCTTTGTTAGCATCCCCAACTATGTAGACGTTTTCGAGCGGAAAGTCAAGATGCATTCCAGAGGCTACTCTGTTAACGGGATTTCTGTCTAGGTAAGTTTGAACCATTAGAACCTCACCCTCTTCGTCAAGCTCCGGGAAGAGATAATAAAGATCCTCAAGGCCAAGTTTTTGCTCTTTCTTTACATCTTTGCTCCTTAGGGCTTGATGCGTCATTATGAGGGTATAGCCTTCTCTTGCAAGCTCTGGAGTCAAGGCAGAAGGCTCGTTGCAGCCGTTTATTCTTTGAGTATCTAGGGTAAAGACAACGGTGTTGCCTATTCTAGGCTCTCCCTTTAAGGCTATGTTGATTTTAATTCCTTCAGCAGGCTTTAGGGCATCAACTTTTTTCAGGTACTCCCTGTCAAATTTGTCCCGTCCAAAAAGCTCCACCGTTTCCTTTATTCCAATATTTGAGATGAGCACATCATAAGGGTATTCTTCACCGTCTGCCGTTATTACCTTGTTTTCATCGATTTCAACAGCCTTCTTTCTGGTTATTATATTTCCTCCGTTCTCTCTTACAATTCTCGCAAGCTCTTCTGTTACGGCTTTACATCCACCCTTTATTAGCCCTGGACCTCCCCACTTCAAAGTTGCCTTTATTTCCCTAGCCAACTCTATCGCCGGAACTTCTTCTGGACCCAAGCTGACCGCCCAGCCAAGAAAGCTCTTTATGAAAAGATAAACGAACTCGTTATCTCCAATCTTCTCCTGAAGCCACTCCCAAGAGCTCATGTTTGCATCTTCGCCACTTGGAAGTCTATTGGCTCTTATCTCTGCAAGGAGCTTCATCGCTTTGGCCTTCTCTTTGAGGGAAAGATGCTTCCATCCCTCTCTGTAGTGGTAAATGTTTCCCTCCAGAAAGAACTTGCCCTTTGGGTTTGAGTTTACTATTTCCACGTTGGCATTCAAAAGCTTTAATAGATGGGCTAAGGGGCCATTTTCTCCATGAGGAACCATGTGAAGAGCTCCAGTGGACAATTGAAAGCCCTGATAGTTGAGGTTCGTGAATCTACCTCCAACAAAAGGAGCTTTTTCCAGAACCGTTACTTCATGCCCGGCTCT
>LGET01000173.1 GCA_001507935.1 Thermococcales archaeon 44_46 | reverse complement strand
CCTATTACCATAACTTCTTCCAGGTTATCGTCCCTAACAAGGGGATCGAGTTTTCCGTAACCTATCATGTTCTGGACAACCAGATTTACAAGAATGTCCATCCTTGCCTCGGAGATAGCCGGAGCAAGTTCACGCATTATGCTTTTTACAGCCCTTCCAAATATTCTTCTTCTCTCCTCCGGATCGGGAATGCTCTCGGGGTCTATTTGTATCTCTGCAATTGCCCTGTCCCTAACGATCTTCACGAGTTTTTCTTCCTCTTCACTCAATTTTGGAAGGCGTATTTCATAAATTGGGATCGGTTCTCCCTTAACTCTAAGGATCCTCACATTTCCGTATACATCAAGAACCTTCACTTCCTCTCCATAATATGTGGGAAGGGGAACTCTTGGTGAGCCTCTTGTGGATTTCAATATCTCCTCTAAACTAGTTTCTGGTTGACTCTCAGCAGATAAGGGTTTTGAAGGAGTTTTAATTTCTGGCACAATGGGGGATAGTTCTTCCTTGGCCTTAGGTTTCTCTTCTTCTCTTCGTCCTTCTTTTATTATATCTTCTAAAGGAGCCGCTTCTTCACTTAAGATCTCTTCTATCCATGATAAGCCTGAACGTTTTTTCTTTTTCTCCTCCAAATTCACTCACCCTCATGAGGTTTTCCCATTTGACGTTATAGGTGATTTCAAGCTTATTACCTAAAAACACTATCCAAACCGGATAATCAAATTTTAGCTCAGGTTTTTTAGATGTCTTAACTAACTCTGGTTCTCCTTTACTCCCTGAAAGTAAACCAGTTCCAGAGGAAACAACTATCCTAGAAGAAAGCTTTGAGAGAGCATCTGAGCTTTCTTCAGATGTTCTGTCCAAATACCTAGGCATGTACTCCCTAACGTATTGAGCGTATTGAGAAAGGATCGTATCAACGTATTCACTGTATTTCATTGTGTACTCTGGAGTGAAGTCGCTCATTTCAGCCCCTTCAAAGAGTACTGGTAGTCCTATGGCAATGTACTTTGAATTTTCGGGTGATGGGTTTTCTATCGTTACTTGAACCCTTCCGCTGTACTTGAGCACCTTCACATAACCATCCGAAATAAAGAACGTATCAACCGCATAGTACTTCTGAGGATAGAGGATTAACTGAGGATATATAGGGCTGTAAAATATGTTTGGACCTTCCACTCCGCTTATTGTGCCTGTGGATAAAGGTTCGTTAATCTTTACATTCACTTGAAGCGTCTCATATGGGGCAATCCAAAACCCCAAGTTGTTAACGATTCCAATATCTTGACCCTTCCTAAACAAAGTGTAGTTATAATCAGGATTTATTAAAACAAATTTGTAAAACGGGCCCGCATTCACCAAGGTAACGTTTAGATCGACCGTGGCGGATGCACTAACACTCTCTTGTGCATTAACTAAACCCGAAACTAGCAAAACAAGGAAAAAGAGTGGAAGCGTCTTCCTTAGCATTCCAGTCACCCAGCAATCTTTGTTATGTAGAGGGCATTTCTATATTTCAGTATATCCTCAACGAATTCTGCTGGGACTTCAACTATCACCAAGACCTTAGCAGTAGGTTCCGTAGCCAATAACCCCGTGCTTTGCTCGAGATCAAACACCTTCCACTTGTACCTTGCGAGCTGCTCCTTAACTTCATCTGCCGCAGCTATCTTGTTGGCTGCAATGGCCTTTAATATCTCGTTTAGTGCAACATTGTACGTGTAGGATGCACTTATCGTCTGTGAACTTGATTGAGTTGTGGAGTGGCTTTCATCTTTATTCTGCTGGTATGAAATTGATTGATCTCCTGGGGCATAGCTCTCTGAGTATTGGTCTGAGTAGGAAGTTTCTGAAGAGGTTGCTATGTTCTTAGTTTCTTGCTGTGACTCTGATACTGCAATTACACCGGAATCTGTTAGGAAGAGAACCATGTTCACATATCCTTCATCCGCTATCTTTTGAACGGATGTTGAATTTATTTGGGCGAAAATCTTTATTTTGTCACCTGATGAGAGGAAGGCACCATTAACGTTCTCTCTTGGCAAAACTAAAGCGACTTGCACCATTTCAGCTTTCTCTATTGTGTACTGGAGAAGCTCAGTGAAGTCCGTAACTTTGCTGAGCATGTACTTCGCTTCTGCTTTCGTGTATATGCTCTTTTCCGCTCCTTTCTTGAGGATCACCTTTTGGGTGGGAGTGGTGTCTATAAGGTAATAGTAATATTTCCTCCAGAGCTCGAGCAGATACGGATTGGGATCAATTAAAGATACTTCATCTTTTGTTTTTGCAGAATTAACTTTCTCCTTTAATTGGTTTAGAGTTTGAATAGCCTCGCTCTTTATATCTTCTGGGAGAGGCTGAGAAAGAAGGAGTTCAAAAGATTGCTCTATTTGTGATAACTTTGTGCTCTTTGCCTGTTGAAGCTCCTTCTGAAGACGTTCTTGCTCCAATTGAGCTTTTCTCTGCTCTGCTATTGTCCTAACGTCTATCTTCTCAAGCTCCTCGATACTTTTTGCCTGGTTAATTTGATTTATTAACTGCGTCTTCATGGTATCATTCTCAAGCTTACCAGTGAAATACTGGTTAACCTCTTTAATTTTCGCAAGTTTGGCTTCTTGAAGCTGTTTTGCAGCACGATTTTGATAGGTTGTGTACACCCCTATGATAACAGCAATGAGAATGACAGCTATAATAGATGCACCTATAATTATCCTTTTACGTCTCTCCCTTTCCCTAAGCCTTCCCAATCTTGAAGGCTTTCTGGGAGGGGAAGCTCTTGGGACAGGAGCAGCAGGGGCTGCTTTCTCCTCTTTCTCCTCAACAGAAACTCTACCCAACTCCCTTAAACGCCTTATTTTTTCTTCAATATCTTCCGCCACGGTCAGCACCACCGGATAATATTTAACTTCTCTTAAACTAAGAGTCCTAGTAAATATTTTAGGCTTTATTCCTTATTTACCTTTTGGTGGTGGATGGTGGAAAAGCTAATAATAACGGTTGTAGAGATTAAAGGGAAGTGCCCTGTATTTAAGGTAGGCGATAAGATAGTCATAGAAGGGCCAAAAGTCAACTTAAAAGAGACAGATGCAATCTGCACCCATGCATTTGCGTCTTTCCTCCCCTACATAGTGGCACTGCGAAAAGGAATTAAGGCTTCAGAGATAGGACTTGGGAAAGGAGAAAAAGCCTATGTGCAGTGCCTCGACCCCGGACCCCCGTACACGGATGGAGGAACGGTAATATTTGAAATAACGGTGGTAAGAGATGAAGCAGAAAAAGGCGTGGAGAATTGTGAAAGAAGCGATTAAAGAGGGAGATATTATAGTAGAGGTAGTTGATGCGAGAGACCCTATTGGAACGAGAAACCTAAAAGTAGAACACCTCGTCCAAGAGGAAGGGAAGAAGCTTCTCATAGTGATGAATAAAGCCGATTTAGTCCCAAAGGAGTGGGCTGAAGAGTACAAGAGGAAACATAAGGATATCCCAATAGTGTTCATCAGTGCTAGGGAGAGAAAGGGAACTGGGATGCTAAGGAAGGAGATAAAGAAGCTTGCAAAAGAACTCCTCGAAGAAGGCAAAGAGAAAGTGAAAGTTGTCCTAGTAGGCTATCCCAACGTTGGGAAGAGCACAATAATAAACGTTCTAAAAGGTAAGCACGCTGTGGGGACAGCACCGATACCGGGGTATACAAAAGGAAAGCAGCTTATTAGACTTTCAAAGAAGATATGGTTAGTTGATTCTCCGGGGGTCGTCCCAATTGATGACTTTGACGAACTCGTTATTAGGGGCGGCTTTCCGGCAGACAAGATTGAAGATCC
>LGET01000172.1 GCA_001507935.1 Thermococcales archaeon 44_46 | reverse complement strand
CCTGCTTGGGGTAATGTGTTATGGTCTGAAAATCCTCCTCAGAGTCAAATACTGTTTAAATAACAGGGGGTGAAACTAAACACGCCCTGAGAGAGATTTATAACCATGAAATGCAAAAATGATAACATGAAAATCCTACTCGTCACGGGAATCCTTGCGGAGCCTCTGGTTAGGAAGTACGGAAAAGGGTGCGATGTGGTCGTATGTCCCGTTAGTGTGGCAGCTTTTCTCACTCCAAGAATGATTGCAAACTGTTTAAAAAAAGCCCATATAAGGGATTACGATCTCATACTAATCCCCGGACTCGTGAGAGGGTCGACACAGGAGATAGAAGATGCCACTGGAATTCCGACGTTTAAAGGTCCCAGAAACGCTTACGACATTCCTCAGGTGATAGAGGCAGTTAAAAAAGGGTTCAAGCTGAGCAAAGAAATCCCCGCCGATGATCTGTTCGAAATAGATGCCCTCAAGAAAGTCGAAGACATTAAAAACCAAACAAAAAATAAGAAATACATTGAAAAAGCCCTCAAGAAGCCCTATAACTTCCTTATAGGAAATTTGCCAGTTGGACTTGACTTTCCGCAGAGAATAATAGCCGAAATCGTAGATGCCCCAAAGCTCAGCTTTGAAGAGCTTTTCAATAAGGCTGTCTACTATATTAAGAGCGGAGCCGATATAGTTGATATAGGAATGGTCAGCGGAGAAGAAAACCTCGACTTCATCGAGAGCATTCCAGAGCTTAGAGAAGCCCTAAAAAACTCCGGTTATACGGTTCCGATAAGCTTCGATTCCCTAAACCCAAGAGAACTTGAAAAAGCCCTCGACTTCGCGGACTTATTTTTAAGCGTTGATGAAAGCAACCTAGAAGCTATGGTGACTGAAAAGCCCGTCGTTTTAATCCCGACAAATCAGAAAAAAGGCTATTTCCCAACCAATCCCCGAGAGAGAGTTGAATTCTTAGAGCAGCTCAAAGAAAAAGCGCTTTCCCTAGGGTATAAGAGGGTTATTCCGGATTTGATTCTTGAGCATGTGCCCAATTTAGCCCGTTCCATCTCAGCCTTCCAGCTCTACAGAGAAAAGCATAAGGAAGATGTCCTCTTAGCTGGAGTTGGAAATGTTGTTGAGATGATAGACGCGGACAGCGTAGGAATTAACGCCCTATTGGCAGGAGTTGCGAAGGAACTGAACATTTCACTCCTCCTCACTACGGAAGTCAGCACGAAGTGCAGAGGAAGCGTCAAGGAGCTAAGAAGGGCTTTGGACATGATGTTCTTCGAGATTCCCAAGGATCTTGGCTTTGATCTACTGCTCTTAAAGGAAAAGAAAAGCGAAAGTGTTACCTATGAAGTAGAATCCCCCGTTGTGAATGCCAAGGAAAAAGGCGTGGAGCTTGAGGATATCTACTTCAGAATCTTCCTTAAGGATGATAAGATATGGGTGATAGCCCACAAGGGCACTAAACAGCTTCTAACGGTGGTTGGGGAAGAACCAAACGCAATAATTGACACAATCTTGGAACACTTTGAAATTTCACCCAGACACGCTTTTTATCTCGGAAGAGAGCTAGAAAGGGCAAAAACTGCTCTCAAACTAAGGAGAAGTTATCTGCAAGAGGGCGAACTATTCAAGGACTTCTACTGAGGAAAAAGTATTAAAATAGAATTGCCAGAATTCAGAGACGAGGGTGATGAAAGCCTATCCCGAGCCCTATGGCAATGAGGAGTACAGCCAGGGCTGATCAGGGATTTTCAAAGAGCGGAACTCTTGGCTTCTTAAACTTCTCTTCCAGCTCCGCCCTTTTTGCCCTAACTTCCTCCAAAAGCTCATATATTTTTTCGTTTTCATGCTTTCTTGAAAGACTTACCAGAATCCCCTCGATAAAGCCCAGTATGGAAACGTTTATGAAATCCTCCCCTTTTTTGCTCGAGAGCTCCTTCTGAAGGGATACAAAGGAATCAATAGCCTTAAGGAGATGCTCTTCATTAAGCTCCTTACACAATGCCTTAACCTTCTCAACTTCCTCCATAGGAATCACCTCAGATTCAGCTTAAAGAACCTAACAGCGTTTTCGTAGGTTATTCTCTCTACCTCCTTAACAGGCATGTCCTTTATTTTAGCTATTTCCTCAATGGCGAACTTCACATAATACGGCTTATTCTTCTCGCCCTTGAAAGGACTCATGTAGGGGGCATCGGTCTCAACGAGAATGTTCTCAACGTCCAAAGCCTCTACAACTTTCCTCACTTCGGGGATGAAAGCCACTCCGGTGCTTATACCTATGAAATGCCCGTTCTCAGCGATCTCTTTAGCTGTTTCAACGTCCCCAGTGTAGGAGTGGAAGTAGCCATGGAGGCCTTTCCTCTGAACTGCCTCATAAACTTCTCTTTCAGCATCCCTCGCGTGAAGAACAACAGGCTTGCCAAGCTCAGCAGCGAGCTCAAGGAAATGGCTGAATATCTCACGCTGGTTCTTTCGTTCTTCTTCCGTTTTGGCATAGTGGTAGTCAAGCCCAATCTCACCAACGGCGACGATTTCATCTCTATGTTCTATTATAAACCCCTCAACCCTCCTGACCTTCTCCCAGTTGCCCCTTCTCGCTTCGTTTGGGGCAAAGCCCAGAGTTGGGAATATGAAGCCAAAATACGGCTTTAGAAGCTCCCAGCTTTTCCATACGTGGAATTTCCGGTATTCAGTTATAGAATCCACTATAGCGTCAAGGTGTTTTTGGCTCTCTTCAACGATTGCGGGGATTTCCTTCTTGAACATCTCCACATGAGCGTGAGCGTCTATCACTTGAACCCCCTTCCATCATAAAGAAGGGAATAGAAAAGCTTTTCTATTTAAACTCTACAAAAATTATGGGAGGTAAAATGGAGTGGGAAGATATTATTCAGGATGATCAAATTATTAGGTACCTCCGGGAAAAACCACCCAACGAAGTCTTGAGCTTTCTGATTTTCAACAAGGAACATGAAGCCAAATTTTACAAAGAACTTTCTGAAAACTGCAGTTTAGAAAGCGTTAAGACACTGTTTTCTTCATTTTCAGAAGAGAGCCTCAAGGAGAAAAATGAGCTTTATGGAAAGTTCCAGCTTTTGTATCCGGGAGAAGAGCCAAAGTTTCCCGAAATCTCATTTTTCCAGAATAAAAGAGTCACAAAAGCTCTTAAAACTATTAGAGAACATCTTAAAATCCTCAGAACGTGCATGGACTTGGAGCTTTCTATGAAAGAAACCTATGAGATTGTCTCGAAGGTTATAAAAGATGACAACCTAAAATCAACCCTATCTAAGCTTTCTCACATTGAAGGAGAACGCTATGACAAGCTGAGGGAGCTTTACGAGCTTTTACTTGCACTTTCTGAAGATGAAGTTAAGCTCAAGGAACTTGTACCGGGAGGCTATCTTTTCTCCACCAAGTTCAAAGCACGCTACTTCCTTTTGAATCTCGCCGATAAACATAGGGTGGCAATCATAACAAGGGACTCTCCAGATGAAGTCAAAAAATTGTTTAGGGATAACGTTGAAGTGTATTGGTTAACAAACATCCCAACAGTTGGCTCAATCTCTCCAGACAGGTTCGACGAAGCGAGAAAATTCATGATTGATTTCCTGAAACAGGGACACTCTATTTTGGCTATAGAGGGAATAGAGCACTTGAATGCAAAACTTGGATTTAAAAAGTTCTTTGAAGTGTTGACTTACCTCAAAGACTACGCAATAATCAACCAAAGCTATATAATCCTCTCTGGGGATTTGAAGGCTTTTAACGAAAGTGAAAAAGGCATTTTGAGCTCAGAATTTCACATCATCTCCTAGCCCTCTCTT
>LGET01000171.1 GCA_001507935.1 Thermococcales archaeon 44_46 | reverse complement strand
ATAACGATACACATAAACGAGACAAGAGATGAGGTAAAACAGATAAAGGAAAAATACGGCAAAGCCCCGGTGGAATTTTTGGATGAGCTTGGATTTTTGGGGAGTGATGTCACAGCGGCCCATGGAGTTTGGTTAACTGACAAAGAGATTGAAATCCTGGCTAAACGGGGAGTAACGATAGTTCACAACCCAGGAAGCAACATGAAGCTTGCAAGCGGAGTAATGCCCATTGAGAAGCTCCTTAAGGCTGGTGTTAATCTCACGCTGGGTACAG
The DNA here is from genome assembly GCA_001507935.1 of Thermococcales archaeon 44_46. Classification (GTDB taxonomy): domain Archaea; phylum Methanobacteriota_B; class Thermococci; order Thermococcales; family Thermococcaceae; genus Thermococcus_A. Next base: position 3,554 of record LGET01000171.1, on the reverse strand, counting down.
ATGGTGCGGCAAGCAACAACAATCTGGACATGCTCGAGGAGATGAAACTTGCGGCTCTGCTTCACAAGGTGCACAACCTCAACCCAATGCTTGCCAACGCGAAGACTGTATTCACGATGGCGACTCAAAATGGTGCAAAAGCCCTTGGATTAAACGCTGGGGTCGTAAAAGAAGGAGCTCTCGCAGATGTTGTTATCATTGATTTTAACAAGCCCCATCTAAGGCCAATAACCAATGTGATCTCCCATCTAGTGTATTCGGCCAACGGTAACGATGTGGAAACGACGATAATAGATGGAAAGATAGTTATGCTTGATGGGGAGGTTCTAACGGTTGATGAAGAGAAAGTCTTGGACAGAGTTCAGAAGATAATTGATTCATTTTCCTTACAGTAAGTACCTTTCAATAAATTTTCTTGTTGGTTGTATTTCACTTTTTACATGTACTTCTGGATTTATCAAGAATTCTTCCTTTATTTTTAGGAGATTATCCAAGAATTTTGCTACATCTGTCCAAGGTATTGCATCTTTTAAACTGGGAGTGTGGTGGCCTCGAGGCCCACTATGGATATGCACTCCAATTATTGCTTCAGGTTTTATCATTTGAAGATGCTTTTGGAACAATATCCTATTTTTATTAGTTTGTGTAAATAGTTGTTGAACATCCAAGACAATGCCGACTCTTCCTGAGTCTACAACATTAGGATATTCTTGTCTAAGCAAATCCCATACTTTGTTCATACTAAATGCATCCGTTACTATTTGGTGGGTTCTGTTCTCAATGAGTATCTTTGTTCTTGGAAATTCATCAGTAAGTTCAGCCATAGCGGTTGTTATGCTTTTTATTGAGTTAGGTTTTGTTCCAGGATGAATTTCTATTGCATAAGGTTTCGTCTCGAAGTATTCAATTAGATTGTTAAGCATTTCGATGAATTTTCTTCTCCATTTGGTATCATACCATCTTAGCTTGCTACCTCTTCCGGATTGAGGATCAGTATGCAAAACATATTTAATGTTGAGCTTTTTATTTGGCTTTTTGTATAGCTTTAGAATTGCTTCTTTTGTTAGGAAATCTCCCATGTGAAGACCAGTTCTTTTCACTTCCGTAGAGTTCTTTATAAAATCAGCAGGTATTTCAACTGCATCAAATCCTAATCGTTTAGCTATATGATATCTCTCTTGAAGACTCCCTCTACCATTTCTGTTAAACTGTGAAACATTCGGGAGTACCCAAATAATCTTTGATTTCATAGTTGTTATTATACTTAGGTACTTTAAATATTCCTCTGAAGAACAAAGCCTAAATATTCTGACACCTTAGTTTCCTTAGGTGAGTGTTATGATTAAAACTCTCAAGATTCAAAATTTTAAGTCAATTAAAAACCTCGAACTTGAGTGTAAAAGAATTAACATCTTTATTGGGAAGCCCAATGTGGGGAAGTCCAATATTTTAGAAGCTTTGGGAATTTTCTCTTTCGGTGGTTATGGGGGATCTCTTAGTGAGTTCATTAGGTTTGAGAACGTTGCAAACCTTTTCTATGACAATGACTTAAACGAAACCATTGAACTTTCTGCAGACCAGATTAAATTTAGAATGAGCTTTGATGGTTCAGTGTTCGTTGGAGAATACGGAGAGTTTGGTAAAGTCAAGTTTGAATATAATGGAAGACAAATTGGGGGCGTTGCTTCTATCCCGGATCTAAGAAACTTCAAGTTCTACCGCTTCAAAAAATTAGATAACTTCTTTCCGGGCAATCCGGAATTTCTGTTACCTCCAGATGGCAAGAATCTTTTAACCGTTTTGCTAACCCACAAAGAACTTAAATCAACTATTGCAGACATATTCAACTCTTATGGATTGAAGGTAGTTCTTAAGCCTCAAGAAAACAAAATTGAAGTTGTGAAGCTTTTGGAGGATATCCTCATAAGTTATCCATACTCAGTAGTTTCAGATACCTTGCAGAGAATTGTCTTCTACCTGACAGCAATTGAATCCAACAAAGACTCGACTTTAGCCTTTGAAGAACCAGAAGCTCATGCTTTTCCATACTACACCAAGTTTTTGGCTGAAAGAATAGCATTAGATGAAAGCAACCAGTATTTCATCTCTACCCACAATCCATACTTTCTCCTCTCTGTGCTTGAAAAAGTCCCATTAAAAGATATCAACGTATTTATTGTCTACTTTGAGGACTACCAAACAAAAGCAAAGTCCTTGAACAGGGAGGAACTGGAAGAAATTGTGAGCCTTGAACTTGATGTTTTCTTTAACATAGATAGGTTTTTGGAGGAGCAGTTATGAAATTTGAGCAAGTTGTCTTTGTTGAATGCAACCCGGACAAACTGCTCCTTCAAAAAATGGGCGTTCCTAAAAGGAAGATCCTTCATGCTGGCTCAAAGAGTGAAGTATGCAAAAGATTGGGCAAAAGTGTGAACAGTGTAGGGGTGGTGGACGAGGATCCCTTTAGCATTCAACCACGCTACATTGAGAAACTGAAGACTATTGAAAACTCACAAAAGCTTGGTATTAAAGTTCTTTATGATAAGAGAAATAATAATTATGTAGTAGTTCTCTCTCCAAGACTTGAAGAATGGATAGTAGAAGCCTCTAAGGAAGCCAAAGTCAGCTTGAATAGATATGGTCTTCCAAGAGATGGAAATGATCTGCATAAGGTTATAAACAGCAATCTTGATAAATTTGAAAGGCTTTTAGAAGATCTTATTGACAAAAGTGGGAGATTTTTAGCCCTGAAAAGCCATCTCTTGAGGTGGTGAAACTATGGAACTCCGTTTTGACAACCTCATTTTTAAAGTCGTTCAGGGCGATATAACCCGTTTTCCAGCCGAAGCCATAGTCAATGCTGCAAACAAATACCTTGAACACGGTGGCGGAGTTGCTTACGCAATAGCAAAAGCTGCTGGCGATGTTAGAGAATACATAAGGATAAGCAAAGAAGCCATGAAAGAGCAGATTGGAAGGGACTGGATCGAGCATGGGGAAGTCGTCGTAACCCCCGCAATGAAAATGGAGCAGTATGGCATAAAGTACGTCATCCACACCGTTGGGCCCTACTGCGGTGGCAGATGGGATGAAGACAAGAAGGAAAAGCTCAAAAAAGCCATTCTCGGGGCTTTAAAAAAGGCTGAGGAGCTCGGAGTCAGGAGCATAGCCTTCCCGGCTATAAGTGCTGGCATCTATGGCTGTCCCTTTGAAGAGGTCGTGAAGACCTTTGTCGAGATGGTAAAGGAGTTTTCGGAAGAAGCGAAAAGCGTTAAGGAAGTTTATCTGGTGCTGTACTCTAAGAAGGATTACGAGAGGGCTTTGAAGACTTTGACGGTTTAATGTCTCTTGCTGATAAATCTAATTCTGCCGAACTAACTACTTGACTTCTTTTCCAACTTGTTTTGATTATTTGTTTGATTTAATTTGTTGAATACTTTAAACAAACTTATAGTAATAGAAAATTTACCCTAGTTCCCACCACCTGTGAAGTTGTATAATCTGTCCAGATTCACGGCCAGAATCGCCCCTAAAATCCTGACAGCTAACCCCCT
>LGET01000170.1 GCA_001507935.1 Thermococcales archaeon 44_46 | reverse complement strand
CCTTCCTGGAGCTCCTCAACCACTACAGTGTTTTCGTATCTGTTGTCCTTTAAGTTCGCCTTTGTCAGCACGTATGCAATTTTCTTTCCGTCCTTTGATATTCTCGGGTCGCCCAGATAGGCAAACTTAGAAAAGGTGTTTTCATTCCATTCGATCTTATTCATAACGCTATCACCTAAATATAAATTCGTGCCCTAAATTATTTAAAGTTAATCACCAAGTGTGTACCATGAAAGAAGAATATACCGTGCTGGGAATACTTCTAATTGGTCTCGTCGTTTCAATAGTCTCCAAAAGCTACATTGGCGTGGCAATCGCAGCTTTTGGTATCCCCCTCTACCTTGCCTATATCTCCAGAGAGATAAACATCCTCGCTAAATCAAGAATTTTTGACCGGGATTTGTTCTTGATGATCGGCATAACAGTTTTTATAATCCTTCTCTTTGAATACCTCCTCGATCCAAGAATAGGACTCATCATTGCGGCTTTTGTGATCCCTCTGTTAATATTGGCTTGGGACAGATTAAAGGGCAGAAAGTAGCTCTCTGAGCTTTTCAATATTTTTCGTCGTCTTATATTCCCTCAGCGCCTCTCGTAAAACGTTTAGGAAGCGAGTATCTAGGTTAAATTTTTCCCTAACCCTTTTTGCGATAATGTTGTCGTTGAGAAATATCATTGCCATGGCAGAAGTTACGTTTTTCGGCTTTCTGAAGCCTGCTTTTTCAAAATCAATTATCCAGACGGCATCACCGATTAGTATATGCTTTCCCCCCTGTATCTGCCCGTGGTCAACCCCCAGAACGTCGAGCTTGTATGTCTTTTCGAGTATCTCAAGTATATGCTTTTTTTGGGGGGTTGCATAAAGCAGAGGCTCTCCTTCGGCAAACTCTCTAACGAGAAATTCTCTCCCCTCAAAAACACCATAATCCACCAAGCGTGGCGTTATTTCTTCTCTCTCAAGAAACTTCAGGATTTCTGCTTCCCTCTTGAAGTTCTTTCTCGGTGAATCAGGCCTTTCGAGCTTTATGATAACCTTTTTGCCCTCTGCATTTCCAGTAAACACTAAGCTAGTCGTTCCTTTAGAGTAGAATTTTTCGAGCTTAATTCCCCTTTTCCCGAGAAGCTCTTTGAACTTCTCGAGTTCCTTTTGACTTATGAGATGCTCCATTTTTCTTCCCCGATAGTTTAATTAACATTGCTGGGATATTTTAAAGCTGGTGGTATACATGCTCTTTATAGATAAGTCCAAGCATATTTTTGGCTTTGGACCAAATCTTAGACCAGCTGCAGAAGCAGAAAACGGGGAGATAGTGGTTTTTGAAACTTTAGATGCCCTTTCTAACCAGATAAGCTCTGAAGAGCAAACCCTTGCAGCTGTGGACTTCTCAAAGGTAAATCCCGCAACAGGGCCGCTTTACGTAAAAGGCGCAAAACCGGGAGATGCATTAAAGGTTGATATTCTGGATATAGAAGTGGCAGATAGGGGAGTGGTTGTTATTGCACCCAATGCAGGAGTTTTAGGGAATATGGTTAAAGAGCCGAAAACTAAGGTTTGCAAAATCAAAGACGGCTACGTTTATCTTGGGGATCTTAGAATACCCGCAAAGCCTATGATAGGAGTTATCGGCGTTGCTTCTCGTGAGGAGATTCCATGTGGCGAACCCGGCGAGCACGGTGGAAACATGGACACCAAGCTCATAAAGAAGGGCACGACTCTCTATCTGCCCGTCTTCGTTGAGGGAGGATTGTTGGCTATTGGAGACCTACACGCGGTAATGGGAGATGGGGAAATCTGTGTCTCAGCTTGTGAAGTCCCGGGAAAGGTGACGGTAAGGGTTGGCATCGTAAAAGGAATGGCTCCTCCATATCCGGTACTTGAAACAGAAGACTCCTTGTATATACTCGTTTCCAAGGAAGATTTATGGGATGCTATTAGGCAGGCAACTGAACTCGGCGTCGAAGTCCTTCAAAAGGCCTTGGGCTTAAGCTGGGAAGAAGCGTATATGCTGGGGAGCCTTATTTTGGACGTTGAGATAAGCCAGCTCGTGGATCCTAAAAAGACCGTGAGAATTAAGATTCCAAAAGAGTATGTGTCGGCGAAAGATGTTTTAAAGGCATTATCTTTGGAATAATTAGCTTCCCCTAATTTGTCATTTTTTCTTTATCAATGACGATAAGCTTTAAATACTCAAAAAACCAAATATTATTGGTGGTAAGCTATGGTGACGGCGTTTATTTTGATGGTGACAGCCGCTGGAAAGGAAAGGGAAGTTATGGAGAAACTTCTTACCTACCCGGAGGTAAAGGAAGCATATGTAGTTTATGGAGAATACGACCTTATAGTCAAGGTCGAAACCGAAACTCTCAAAGATCTCGACCAATTCATAACAGAAAGAATAAGGAAAATGCCCGAAATACAGATGACTTCAACCATGATAGCCATCTGAAGTTTCTTTCTTCTTACTTTTCTCCAAGAAGCGCGGAAAAATCCAGAAAATAGAAATTAGAAAGGTTTCATTTGTTCATCATGAGTCTTATTCTCTCTGCTGCGTCTTTTGCCTTGTCAGATATATTGCTTATTGTCTTTGCAATGTTGAGGAGGTACATCCCCAATCCCCACTCCATCTTGGCGGAATTCTTGAAAATTATCTCCATGAACCTTGTGTCAAGCTCATCTATCTTGTGCTCAACGCTCTCTATTTCTTTGATTATCGCATATTCTCTCTCGATCTCCTTCTCACCAAATCCGCTTTCTATAACCCTGTCCATCTGTACTATTGCCTCATAAACGAGTTTTGCCGCTTTGATGCTTTCCTGACTCATGGTCATTATTAAAGTCCGCACTTCATCCTTAATATCCTCAGGAATATTATTTGGGTCTCTAACTAAAAGCCACTTTGCAGTATTTTCTGCGGCATCGGCGATTTTATCTTGCATTTCAAGATAACCTAAGATGTCTCCCCTGTTAACGGGCATAAACAGCTTTGAACTAAGGCTGTCCCTTATCTCTTCCTTGATTCTATCAGCGAAATCTTCGAGATCATCCACTCTTCTCGCGTATTCCCTCATTTTCTCATATTCTCCTCTCTCCCACGCCCCGAGAGCCTTTTCGAGAGTTCCTACAGCCTCTAAAACAACTTCAGCGTGCTTTATCAAAGGCTTAAACGGGCTTTTAGCGAATAATTTTGTCCAGACCTGCATTATTTTCACCCCACAATCATCAGTATCTTAAACACAATGCCCGCAATGATAGCGGCTACGGGCACGGTCACAAACCATGATATTACTATGTCCTTAACGATGTCTTTATTTATTGCTTTTACTCCCCTTGCCAGTCCCACACCTATAACAGCTCCTACAACGGTGTGTGTTGTGGAAATTGGTAGGCCCAACGAGGAAGCCACTAAAACCACCGTTGCAGCGGAAAAGTCTATGCTAAATCCTCTAGTGTTTGTTAGCTCGGTAATCTTCTTGCCAACGGTCTCCATAACTTTGTAACCATAGGTTGCCACACCCACTGCTATTCCCAGACCACCCATTGCTAAAATCCATCTTGGCACCGGAACTTTCATTCCAGCTGACCCCATGGTTGCGACTGCATAGACTGCCGCAACTGGTCCGATTGCATTTGCAACGTCGTTTGCACCGTGAGAGAGTGCAACGTAGGCAGAGGTTAGCACTTGAACCTTCCTAAATATTGCCTCAACCTCCCAGTAAGGATCGGTTGCTTTGACGTTCTTTCTCAAAAGTGCAAAGCTGACCAAAAACGCTCCGATTCCTGCCGCAAGGCCGTATCTGCTAACTGCAATGAAGAGAGACTTTCCGTGCATGACCTTTATGTAAAACATCGAACCAATGACGACGAATGCGAGTCCTATCCACACAGG
>LGET01000169.1 GCA_001507935.1 Thermococcales archaeon 44_46 | reverse complement strand
GGGTCTAAATGAGACCCCTCAAACCTTTCCGCCGTTGGCGAGGGATTAACTCGTTGGAACCCTCGCCCTTCACGGCGGGAGGAGGTCAGGTTTATGCTCAAGGGGGCTACACTGATATATGCAGGTCAGGAGTATGCCATCGAAAAGCAGCCGAGCCTCTTTGAAAAGGACCCTATTCCCTGGGAAGAGGGGAATGAGGAGTTTTCATCTTTTATCAAGAAACTAATCGAGATTAAAAAGTCAATTGACTGCAACAGTCAAAGGGTGTATTTGGCAAAGGAAGGAGTTGCGGTTGTAGAGTGCAAAAATGCGGTTGGAATCTTCAACTTGGAGGGCAAAATCGGAGAGATAGAGATTGAAGTTAAGGGAATAGACCTTCTGACAGGTAGAAAGGTTGAAAGCAAAGATGGGAAGATAGAGGTGCCTTTTGAGCCGATAATAATCTCTCTTTGATATTCTTTTTAAATCAATAAGATTAAAAACCACTGGGCGAATATTTCAACTATGAGCCTCTCTTCAAGAGATACTTCCATCCCCAGAAAAATTCCCCTAAGCCTCGTTACGATAAGACCCGCCACTCTTTTTGACTTAAGTGAGATTATGCGTATTGAGAGGCAGTCTTTTAGGGAGCAATACCCGAGGGGCCTGTTTCTGATGTTTCTGGAGGCAAATCCGGACACGTTTCTCGTTGCAGAATACAACGGGCGGATAGTAGGATACGTAATGGGATATCTAAGACCAGATCTGGAAGGACATATAATGAGCATAGCCGTTGACCCGCTTTACAGAGGAAATGGGATTGGTAAGGCCCTTATGGAAGTTGTGATAGACAGGCTGCTGAGGAAGGGAGCTAGGTATATAGGACTTGAAGTCAGGGTCAGCAACGAGAGGGCAATTAGGCTCTACGAAAAGCTGGGCTTTAAGAAGATGAAAATCATAAAAGGCTACTACTCCGATGGCGAGGATGCCTACTACATGGTTCTCACATCAGACGCATGGGGGGACAGGAGTTGAGTGAGTTCAAATTTTACCTAAGCGGAGATAGGATTTTCAGCACGATGGAGAGTGCTATAAACAAGCTCTACAACAAAAGGCATTACGGGGAAGTCGTAAACGGCAAGCTTTTCCTCTCTCTCATTGAAGCTGCTTATCTGTTGGACAAAGGATGGATTAAAGTTTTTGACGGTGAAAAAGAGCTTGGCATTCAGGAGCTTTTCGAAATTGGAAGAAAAAAAGATGAGCAGTTTGATTTAAAGTTTTTGGTTTACAGGGATCTTAGGAATAGGGGCTACACTGTGAAGACAGCTCTCAAATACGGTTCTCACTTTAGAGTGTACCGCAAAGGAATGGAGGAGCATGCGGACTGGCTAATCTGGGTTGTAAGTGAGAACCAGAAGATGTATCCAAACGACTTAACCGCTAGGGTTAGGGTTGCCCATGGGGTTAGAAAAAAGATGGTTCTGGCGGTGGTCGATGAGGACAATGACGTGGTTTATTATCACATAGGCAGAATAAAATTCTAGTCTGCCTTTATCTCCCCAGCTAGGATGGGTATGGTGATATAGGCAATCAATTTTCTTTTCTTTGTATCCAAATTTTTGGAATAATACCTTATTAATCCAACAATGAGAAGAATAAACCCCACAAACAGCGATAGTTGTTCTAAAGGGGTTCTAAGTCCTATCTTTGAAGGAATGCTCAATCGAAGCACTGCACTGGCGAGTCCTACAATAAGGAGGGGAGCGGAGTAAATCGTGTAAAGTTCAAGGGAAGGTGTTTTCTTTAAGATCAGAGCTAAGGTTCCAAGTAAGATTAGGGATTGCAAGGTAAATCTAAGTCCGTTAACAAGTAGAGGTAACCACAGGCGGGATATGGAAACGTTAAAAATCCTGAGCATGTGATAAAAACCGACTAACTGGTATGAGCATATTACTTCGCCCAGTATCCAAAGGGCCAGTATCCATTTAATCTTTCCCCTCATCTCTAGACCCCCTGAGAATTCCCCAGATTCCAAGTCCTACCAGTATTATGAGAATCCAAACTGGATTCTTGGTTCCTGCAATTGTCCTGAATAAGCCATCCTTATAGCTCCACCACAACTGGAGATGTTCCTTAAAGAGTCCATAACCAAGCATGAACCCAACAGGCATCCCCGCCAAGAACAGAAGGCTTGTTTTCCTTCTGGAGTAGTATTTCATTCTGGGCTTGGCTATCCAGTTTCCAATTAAGATGAGAGCAGCAAGCCACGGATGAAGTGTGGCTAAAACTCCCTCAGCTAGAAACATCAATGCTCTTACCCTCATCCACTCCACCTTCCACTACTGGTTACTGCCACTCTTAGGTTTCCAACTCGAATCCTACTTTGGGATTAATATCTCCACTAGTGTGGCAATTGCCCAGAGAACTGGTATCCACCACAAGGAGTGCCAGTTAGAAAGGTACTTCTCTGTCCCATAAATTTCCACTCCACTAGTAATTCCAAGTGTTAGTCCAATAAGCGAGAAAATCGCATCTTTGATCTTATTTTTGTTTTTAGCTTTCTGATGTTCAAATGTGAGTATGAAAGCTGTTATGACTCCTATTATTGCGGTAGCCGGATCAAACGAAATCAAAAAGCCAGTTAAAAAGAATATAAGAACCAAAATACGTAACATTTCCCCTCTAATCCTTCCTGACCCATAAAACTTCATTCTCGGCACCTCCAGAGGTTGGGCAGATCCGGTTTACATTCTTGTTGGGGTTATGTTACATAGTCATTGGAGGTGGCACCAATACGAACAAAACTCCTCCAACACTGAAAGAGATCAGGTAGGCCCTGCTGCCGGTGTAGGGCTTGAGTCTCTTTCCAAGGAGATAAAACGATATCATCCAGGCAGATATGAGAATAAGGCTCTCAATTACATTCCGGAAATATAGGGAGAGATAGAAGTAGTCAACAAGTCGGATCATTGTTATTATCCATCCAGCGTATATGAGGGGAAACAGGGATGGCAAGAGGTCTGTTCCTTGTTCGTTCAGTTTGAAAATGCGGAGCGCTAGAGTGATTGCAAGCACCCAGAGGAAAACCCTGAAAATTGCGCTTATTATCAAAATTATGGGCATTTCATAAAATCCGGCAAGCTCAAGAGCGAGCACGTGGGGGGCATAGAGGGAAACGGCAATGTTAACGATTCTGGAAAAAGTGAGAGGGGAATAAAACACTTGAAACGTGTATAACATGAGCAAGATCATGAAACTTATGGTGGTTCTCGAATAGCCCTCTTTACTAGCAATCGATGCGAGTGAGAGTGAGAGGAGGCCTAACATCACTAAAGAAAAAGTTGCAGCGTTGTATAAGGTTGCAACATTTGTTTTTCTTTCTTGTTTAATCAGATCGCGAAGGTACTCATTAAAGGCTTTCTTGCTTCTATCAACTAATAGAAGTCCTACCACTAAAATTGCTGGAAACAGGGTAGAACTAGGGAGTTTCTTGATTAGAGGTGGGGTACCAAAAATAAGTAAAAGAAGCGCTTGAAACGAAGCGATGGCCTCAAGTTTCCTGCTCCCCACAGGTCACACCTCAGTAACTTTTATGTAGTCATAACTGATACCAGAAGCCCCTAAGAGGCCTATAATGCCCCCTATAGATCCTGCCAATAGACGTCCTAAGAGGGTACCTCCGAGGTTGCCTAGAAATGTGTCGATTTCATCGTAAGTGTTTGCTCCAAGTATTAGTATACCGTAGCTTTCTCCTTTTCCTTTTGAGAACTTCATTGGGACTTTAAAGGAAGACATGGTCCAACCACTGTTTTCAATCTTGAATTTATGGAATGTTTTGCCCCATTTCTTTGTTGTCCCTTCATATCTAGCCTCGTTCCACATCCAGTCTACCTCGTTCGGATACACTGTAACC
>LGET01000168.1 GCA_001507935.1 Thermococcales archaeon 44_46 | reverse complement strand
AGCATTACCATGCTGTCTCCAACGTTGATATATCCCTTCGTTAAGGGTGTGGGCACCTGAATAATCATCGTTACTACTGCTACCAAAGCCGCCATTATGCCCGATAAAGCAACACCTACCGCAGCTTCGAAAACTTTCTTCTTGAGCACGAAGAGGTAGCCAAAGTAAAGCACAGTGACGACTATTAAAACCCACTTACCATATGGAGCGAGTGCTTCCATGGTCATTATCATCCCTCCACTTTAGTTAGTTTTTCAAGTTAAAACTTGAAATTGGTGCTTAAAAACCTTACCTTCAACATCTGCAGAGGAGTCAAGCAGAAGAGAAAAATAGAGGGAGTAAAATCAACCAACAACAGTTTTTATAGCCTCTTCGAGAATGTCCAAACCAATCTTGGCCTCTTCTTCGTCTATTGTCAGCGGTGGGATTAGTCTCAAAGCGCTCTTTCCACAGCCAAGGGTTGCAAGGCCTCTCTTGAGGGCTTCAACAACAACCTGGTTTCTTTCCTTGCTTGCGTACTCTTTTGTCTTTCTGTCCTTTACGAATTCAATAGCCCAAGCAAGGCCAAGCCCTCTGACGTCACCGATGATTTCGTATTTATCATACATTTCCTGAAGTCTCTCTTTGAACAGTGGCTCAAGCTTTTTAGCGTTCTCAATTAAGCCTTTCTCAAGCTCGTCAATTACCGTCAATGCCGCTACACAAGCCAAGGCATTTCCACCATAAGTATTGCTGTGTACCCCGGGGACACCAAAGTCCAGATCCTTCCTAAAGATCGTTGCTCCAATTGGCACTCCACCACCAAGTGCCTTTGCGAGGCTTATGATATCTGGAGCAATTCCAAAGTGCTCAATTGCAAACATCTTGCCCGTTCTTCCCATTCCCATTTGGACTTCATCGTCTATGATGAGTATACCATGCTTGTCTGCAACTTTCTTGAGTTCCTTGAAGAAGTTCTTCGGTGGTACTACATAGCCTCCCTCACCCTGAATTGGCTCCGCTATGAACGCTGCCACCTCTTCCGGTGGGACATAGTGGTCAAAGAGGTAATCTTCAATATATTCAATTACCCTGTTCACGAGCTCATCTGGTTCCTCATAACCGTCAATGTGCCATGGGTTTCTGTAGGGGTTGGGGTATGGGACGTGTTCAACACCGGGCATTGTTGGGAACATCCTCGACCTGTGGACGGGCTTGCTTGCGGTTAAGCTCATTGTACCATGAGTTCTGCCGTGGAATGCCCCAATGAAGGCTATGAAGAGCTTTCTTTGGGTTGACCATTTTGCTATCTTCAAGGCTGCCTCATTAGCCTCTGTACCGCTGTTTGAAAGGAAGGTCTTCTTCTCAAAGTCACCAGGGGCGATGCTGTCAAGCTTTTCGGCAAGAGCCACTTGATAGGGGTTGTAATAATCGGTTCCAGCACCGTGAATTAGTTTATCTAGTTGCTCTTTCAAAGCTTCAACAACTCTCGGATTTCTAAGACCAGCGTTGAGAACACCTATACCAGAAGAGAAATCGAGAATTCTATTCCCATCGACGTCAATCCAGTAGTTGCCCTCCGTTCTCTCTATAACCAAGAAGTATTCGTTTGGGTCGTTTGTTGTGGTTGCCATATACTTGTGGTGTTTCTCTATTATTTCCCTAGCTTTCGGTCCAGGAATTTCCTTAACCTGAGGTCCCTTCACCATGTTCGCTCACCGATGTATAGGATATTTTGCACCTATATAATTTTATGCTCACTAAAATCCTTCTTTACTCGAAAAAGTTTCGAAAATAATTGGAATTAAGCATTAGTTATACAATAAAGCCAGCGAAAAAAGTTTGCAAAAAAGGTTTAGTGGAGAATCACTCTTCATTCACTTGAGTTTTCCACTCTTCCAAAAGTTCTTTTGCTGAGTTAGCCGCTATAGCTCCCTGTCCAACGGCCACTGCAATCTGTTTGAAGACGTTTGTTATGTCCCCAGCGGCAAAGAGTCCCTTTACTTTTGTTCTCATGTGCATATCAACCGGAATGTATCCCTGTTCATCGGTAATGCCGAGGTGTTTAACGAAATCCGTCTTAGGCTCGTAGCCTATGAAAACAAACACACCATCGACCTTCTTCTCAAATACTTCGCCGGTTTTTACATTTTTCAGCACTACACTTTCCACCTTCTGATTGCCCTTTATTTCAACCACAACCGTGTTTAAAATTGCTGGAATTCCGGCTTTCTTGAACCTGTCTTGAAGTATTTTGTCCGCCCTGAACTGCTCCCTTCTGTGAACAAGGGTAACGTTGACCCCTATTTCCTTCAGATACAAAGCCTCTTGTAGTGCTGTATTGCCGCCCCCTACAACTATCACATCTTTCCCCTTGAATAGAGGACCGTCACAGGTTGCACAGTAGCTAACTCCCCTTCCGTAAAACTTGTCTTCACCAGGAACCCTAAGCTTCCTAGGCTCTGCTCCAACGGCTATTATAACGGTTCTAGCCTTGTAAATCTTCCCATTTTTTGTCTTTACATGGAACTTGCATGGCCCTTCATAATAGGCACACTCAGCGGGGTCTATTCTCTCAACTTCATCAAAAATTATCGGCACTCCAAGCTTTTTTACTTGCTCATGCATTCTGTTGGCAAGCTCTGCACCGCTTATCCCATCGGGAAATCCGGGGTAGTTCTCAATGAGGTCTGTAAGGGCAACGTTTCCACCTATGTCCTTTGAGATTATAAGGGTCTCCAACCCATAGCGTGCCGCATATATTGCCGCAGTAAAACCTGCCGGGCCGGCTCCTATTATCAGAACATCCCACGTTTTTGTTTCATCAACTGTCTGTGAAAGTCCCCCTAAGCTGAACATCTTTCCCTCACCTCCGGTTTGCAACTTTTGGTTGAATATTTAAAAACATTGTGGAACAGATTTGAGAACTAAATTATCTTTACCTCACGATCGACTATCAGGTGAAGATTGTATCCCAAAAATGCGGCAAACCCAATAAACAATGCTTCCCCAAGTTTAAACCCAAGACCGTACTCAAAGGTAGCAAAAACCAAAACCCCATAGAGGAGTGCAAAGGTTAAGGAATGGACAACTCCCCTGTGCTTGGGCATTAAGGCTGAAAAAGCGTACCAAGAGCCAAAAGCAAACAATCCAGCTATAAGCCACCCAAACACCGGATCTACTACGTTGTTCCCAATTGATAAAAGATTCCCTCCTTTAACAAAAACTGCACTGCCAACCATTATAGCCACTACAGGCTTAACTCCCCTATGTATAAGCGCCTCTGGATGATCAAGGTCAGGCAGGTCAGAGCCTAGAACATAAACCCCATATCCCAGTATCATGGAAAGTGCGGTAAGCTCAAAGGGGATGTTTGCATAATACTTCAAAAAAGATGCAAGGAGGACAGCAAGAGGATAGGTTAAGATGCCGCTAAGCACGTGCCCTTCGTAGTTCACTCCTCACCCTCCTTCTGCTCTTCTAGGAATTTTCTAACGTATTCTGGCACTTTATAGTTGCCCTTTGGGTCTCCCACTAAGAATCCAAGCCGTATGAGCTCTTCAAGATGCTCATAAACCTGAACTCCTGGTTTTTTGACCTCCTTTGCAACCTGAATATAACTCACCGGTCCTCCATTGAACTTGTACACTATAACCTCCACGAGGTCTCTGTATTCTTTGGGGATCCTTGTTAGGTATTCCTCCAGGCTCTTAGGCTCTTCCAGAATCGTGGTGACGACATAGTCATCTATCGGATCGAACTTATGCTTGCTGGCCTCGCTTAAAACGTAGTGCAGAAGTCTTAAAATCTGCCTTGGATTGCCCTTTGCAAGCTCGTGGATTAGCCTTATAGCCTCTTCCGTAAACGGGTATATAGGGTCGTCCGTGTCCCTTATTCTAACCTTGTTGAGCCTCTTCTTGACAAGCTCAAATGTCTCTTCCAAGCTCATGGGTCTGAGCTTGAA
>LGET01000167.1 GCA_001507935.1 Thermococcales archaeon 44_46 | reverse complement strand
AAAGCCAGCCAATGAAGACGGGAGGCTGGAAGCCTACCCGTTACGAAATTAACACCCTACACACACTTTACGGGTAGGCAGAACGGTTAGGGAAATAGTAACGGTTGACAGAAAAGGGATAATTCACGAGGGAAGGGACGACCTGAACCCATACAAAAGGGAAGTTGCAAGGTTTAACATCCACAACATTGAGGGCGACCTTTCAAAGGCGCTTGAGGGGGCTGATGTTTTCATAGGCGTAAGCACTGGAAATATCGTCAGCGGAGAGATGATCAAAAAGATGGCGGACGATGCAGTGGTTTTTGCAATGGCGAATCCGGTTCCGGAAATTGCGCCCGAAAAGGCCAAGAAAGCCGGGGCAAGAATAGTTGCAACTGGGAGAAGTGATTACCCAAACCAGATTAACAACGTCTTGGGCTTTCCGGGAATTTTTAGAGGGGCTTTGGATGTCAGGGCAAGGGAAATCACCCTGAACATGAACATAGCTGCGGCTGAGGCTATAGCGAGCTGTGTGAGCGATGAAGAGCTGTCAGAAGACTACATAATCCCCACCCCGTTCCATCCCGATGTGTATCCCAAGGAAGCGAGGGCAGTTGCTGAGCAGGCTGTAAAGGATGGGGTTGCAAGGAGAAAAGTCAGTGGAGAATGGGTGGAGGAGCACACAAGGAAGCTGAGGGAGTTTTACCAGCGTTACATTGCCCCAATAAACAGAGAAAGAAAAAAGCTACACTTCATTTAATATCTGCTTGGGAGCATTGGCAAAGGCTACCAAATACTCCGCCTCAACTATGTGTAGCTTTCCAGGGACTATTAAAACGTGTGGCTGCTTTCCGAAGTCTTCTTTCATCATATCTCTTACATAGCCAGCTTTCAGTGTTGGGTTCAGAGAACCTGCTCTTGCTAGGACGACCACAAAGGTGTCTTCGGTAAAAACTCCTTCTTTTTTCTTCTCCTCTACCTGTAGGAGGATCTCCATAGCCTCGTTGGCAGTCATGTACCTCCCTTTGTCTGCTTTAATGTCGAGGAAGAGAAGCGTATGAAGACCGCGTTCTTTGTTTTCTTTGATTGTGTCATAGTGGCTGGTTGGGAACCAGTTCTTTTCCGGGTAGGCAACGGTGGCGCTCTTCCCAAATTTGTAGATTTGAAGTCCGGTTATGGCAACGGCAGAGTAGATGGAGGGAGCATGGATAACGTAGCTCTCTACCCCCATTTGCTTTGCCCGTATCCTTAAGTCCGCATGAGTTGTCGCTACCATCGGGTCTCCTGCCGTTAGAAAGGCAACATTTTTGGTTTTCGCCTCGCTGAGGACTATCCTCTCAAAGTTCAGCTCAACGTCTTCTCTGTTTAGTAGTCTTATTGGTTTTCCTATCTGTTCTTCTATCTTCCTTATGTCTGTACCGGCTAGGAGAGAGGTGTAAAATTCTGCAAACACCAAATCGCACTTTCTCGCTATTTCTAGACCCTTAAGGGTGATGTCCTTTTCATCATAAAGTCCCAGTCCTATAAAGTATATCGCCATTTTTCTCACCTCTTTTTCTAATGAAAGTGGGGCTAAAAATTTATTCCAAAAACTTTAAAATAGCTTTTCATGAACTTCTTTCGACGGTTTTGATGAAAGTTAATGGAGGGAGCAGAGATGAAGGCGATTGTTGAGAGAGTTAGAGAGAAAACATCAATACCCGTTTATGAGAGAACCATTGAAAACGTGTTGAGTGCAATTCTTGCGAGCAGCGATCCGTGGAGGATAGTAGACCTTAGCGAAGAACCACTTCCTCTCGTAGTTGCAGTGGTTGAAGCGCTTCACGATTTAGGCTACGTGGAGTTCAAAGATGGAATAATCCTTACCCAGAAGGGGAAGGAGCTCGTGGAGAAGTATGGGATTGGAAAGAGAGAAGACTACACCTGCAGGCACTGCCAAGGAAAAACAGTTGAACTTGATGCTTTTAGGGACCTCCTTGAGGAGTTCAAAGAAATAGTGAAAAACAGGCCCGAGCCAAAGCATGAGTTTGATCAGGCATATGTAACTCCCGAGACGACAGTTGCAAGGGTAGCCTTAATGCATACGAGGGGAGATCTTGAAAATAAGGAAGTCTTTGTCCTTGGAGATGACGACCTAACGAGCATTGCTCTAATGCTTTCAGGCCTTCCAAAGAGGATTGCAGTCCTCGATATTGATGATAGACTCACAAAGTTCATTGAGAAAACTGCAGATGAAATCGGCTACAGCAACGTGGAGATATTCACCTTCGACCTCAGAAAGCCTTTACCAGATTATGCCTTAAGGAAGTTCGATACTTTCATCACCGATCCTCCCGAGACAGTCGATGCTGTTAGGGCGTTCGTTGGAAGGGGAATTGCGACACTCAAAGGTCCGGGATGTGCTGGTTACTTCGGAATTACAAGAAGGGAAAGTTCAATTGACAAATGGCACCAGATAGAGAAGCTCCTCATAACAGAGTTCAACGTAGTTATAACTGACATAATAAGGAACTTTAATGAGTACGTCAACTGGGGATACGTGGAGGAAACTAGGGCCTGGAAACTCTTACCAATAAAAACTCTACCTACCTACAACTGGTACAAGAGCTATATGTTTAGAATTCAAACTATCGAGGGATCCAGGGGCTACGAAGAGGAAATTACAGTTGGCAAGGAACTATACGATGATGAGGAAAGCTCCACAACTTAATTTCTTTTCTACATTTTTGTCCCATAAGGTTTAAATTTGTTGTTTGGAAACTTTTTTCAGGTGAGGAAAATGAGTGAAAACACCAAGCTCACAGAAGAGATGATTCTCGAAAAGCTTAAAGAAGTTATTGACCCGGAAATTGGGATTGACGTTGTCAACTTGGGGCTTATATATGAGCTCAAGATAAACCCCGACAATACCGTCTACGTTAAGATGACCATGACAACCCCTGGTTGTCCCCTTACGCTGTGGCTCCTTCAAGCTGTGGAGCAGAAAATTCTCGAAATTCCGGGAGTTAAAGATGTGGAGGTGGAGCTTACCTTTGACCCGCCCTGGACCCCGGATAGAATAAGCGAGGAAGTCAAGAAAAGGTTGGGAATGATCTGAGTTATTTCCTAAATTTTTTAGACTAATCTAATAGTTCGAAACCTTTATATCATAACCTTTGTTATATTAATACGGTGATTCAGATGGCCCAGTGGAAGGTTAGGGTTGATCAAGATGTTTGTATAGGAGATGCTATCTGTGCAAGTCTCTGCCCAGACATTTTTGAGATGAACGATGAGGGAAAGAGCCAACCAAAAGTTGAGATTATTGGAGAAGATCTCATTGATTGTGCCAGAGAGGCTGCCGAAGCTTGTCCTGTAAGCTGTATATACATTGAAGAGATTTGATGTTCTCATCAATTTTCTCTTTTGTATTGCTTTCTGTTTTCTTCTTTGATCCCAAGCATTGACCTCTTTCTTTAGAATGTGTAGTATAACCTTTAGTTTGAATAAAGTTTTTAAACTTAGCTTCCCCTTTATTTTTGAAGCTCTTTGGAGGTGTCGGAAATGAAGGTTAGTGTTGATAAGGACACATGCATTGGATGTGGAGTTTGCGCAAGCATCTGCCCAGATGTCTTTGAAATGGGCGACGATGGAAAGGCAAACGTTATTGCTCCAGAAACAGACGCCGAGTGCGCAAAAGAGGCAGCAGAAAGCTGCCCAACAGGAGCAATTACAGTCGAATGAACTTCTTTCCTTTTTTATTAACTTCTCTTCTTTGGGATTTTGAAGCCGTTGATTGTTTTTGAGAACTTTGACGGTCAGAGCCCCCACCAAGCATCACAGCTAAGCTCAGGGATTAAGCGGGCTCTTCATCATCCCGAGATAATAATGATAAAAAACGAGAAAAAGACTATTCAAGTGTTAAACCAAACTTCTTTGCCTGCTCAAGGACGTATTCTCTAATCTCTCTTGCTTTTGGTAATTCTGCAACTATTTCTCCGTTCTCAATTAGTGGTTTTAG
>LGET01000166.1 GCA_001507935.1 Thermococcales archaeon 44_46 | reverse complement strand
TCCACCGAGCTTTGTCCAAAGTTCTTCAGCTATGTGTGGTGTAAACGGAGCCATCAAGCGAACCCAGATATCAGCAAGTCTCCTTAAAGTAGCCCTCTTCGCTTCATCATCCCTTCCTTCTGTTCTCCTCATGTACCATCTTAAGTCGTTCAGTATGCTGTAGAAAGCCCATTGAACAGCCGTTCTTGTTCTAAATTCCTCCAATGCCTCAGTGGCGCCTTTTATGGCTTTGTTAACTCTGTGCAAGAGCCACTTGTCAATGTCCATTAGCTCAACGTCTTTGTCCTCATATTTGGCAAATTCAGTTATCAGCTCATAGAATCTCTCTATTTGCTTTCTTAATTTGCCCACTTCACTTCTCTTCCAGTCAAAGTCGCTGTCGTGCTCTGCTAGACTCATGATGTAAAGTCTAACCACATCTGCACCGTTCTCTTCAATGGCATCGATAAAGTTGAGCACGTTCCCCTTGCTCTTGCTCATTTTCTGTCCTTCAAGGGTTCCAAAGCCGTTGACCGCTATTCCTTTCGGCCAGTGCTCTTTTCTGAATATGGCAACGTGGTTGAAGATAAAGAACGTTAAGTGGTTTGGAATTAAGTCCTTAGCCGAGCATCTCCAGTCCAGCGGGTACCAGTATTCAAATTCTTCCTTCATTTCTCTTATAACTTCCTTTGGAATGCCTGTTTTTTCGCTTAGCTGCTTTTCTTTTTCCTCACTGAAGTTCTCAAGGAATATGTAGTCAAAAACTTCTGGGATTAGCTGTTCTCCTTTAATGCCATACTTATTTACGGCTCTGCCTATGGTGTAGTAAGCCATGTAAATTGTTGAGTCGCTCAGACTTTCGATCACCCACTCCGGATCCCACGGTAAAGGAGTTCCAAGGCCGACTTTTCTCGCGCAGGCTTTCTTGTCGAGCCACTCTATTATGGCTTCAAACTGTGCCCTTCTTGACTCCGGCAGGATTTTCATTTGCGCCAAAGCCTCTCTTGCTTTTGCCTTCCATTCTGGGTTTCCGTAGTCGATAAACCATTGATCGTGGATTATTTTTATAACCGCCCTGTTTCCAAACCTTGAGATGACGTTTTTGTCCGAGAATTCATACATCCTGTCAGCTATTCCTTTTTCGAACATCTCCTTAGCTACTAGCTCCTTTACCTCGTTAACGGGTTTTCCTTTGTAGGGCTCAATCTTGAAGATGCCCTTGTGGTATTCAGCTTTGTAGATGTTTTTTGTAGCCTGTTCAAGTTTTTCCACATCTTTTTGGCTCTTTACTCCAAGCTTTTCACTCTCTTCAACAGCCGGAAATTCACCATAGCCCTCCAACTCAATCAGGGAGATGTAGCTTATGTTTTCAACGATCCTTGGATCAATATCATACTTCAACAGAATTTCTGTGTTCTTCTTTATGTCCTCTAAGGCTGCATGATCGAAGGGTGCATGTGCAGGAACGCTCATGACTACTCCGGTAGCGTTATCTGGATCAACGAACTCAGCGGGCAAAATAATTACCTCATCTCCAGTTACCGGGTTCTTGACCCACTTTCCAATTAACTTCTCTCCCTTGAACTCTTCCAGAACTTCAGTATCCTTATCTTGGAAGCTCAACTTGTAAGCGGCTTCCTTGCTTATTATCCATTTCTCTTCCTTGTCTCCGCTCTTAACTCTGGCTTTCACGTAAGTTGCCTCGGGATTTAACCACATGTTGGTTACTCCGTAAACGGTTTCGGGCCTTAGAGTTGCCGCAGGTAGATAGTAAACTTCGCCTTCCTCTTCAAGAACGAACTTTATCAGAATGTAATCCAGTATCTGTACATCTTCTCCCTCAATCAGGTCGTGATCTCCCAAGGGGGTTCCAACAACTGGATCCCATCTGACGTAGTGGGTTCCCCTAACGATCAACCCTTTTTCTTTTAATCTCAAGAACTGCCACTCGATAAACTTACTGAACGGAGGAAAGAGCGACGTCGTGTGGAATTCTCTGCTCCAGTCAACACTAAAACCAGCTCTAATAAAAGTCTCCTTTGCGACCTTCATGAAGTACTTAACTATATTCACTGGATCTTCAAATGTCCATAGAATATCCTCTGGAACTTTGTAGACATCTCTATAAACGTAGATTGTCTGGGGATCTCTATGCTTTATTCTTTCCGCTATCCCGACTATTGGAGAGCCGGTTATATGCCACGCCATTGGGAACAAGACATTGTATCCCTGCATCCTCTTGAACCTTGCAATAACGTCAGGTATAGTGTAGGTCCTTGCATGTCCCACGTGAAGGTGGCCTGACAAGTAGGGGAATGCAACCGTTATGTAGAACTTTGGCTTCTTTTCATCTATCTGAGGTTCGAATACCTTTTCTTCCAGCCACTTCTGCTGCCATTTTTCTTCAATAGCCTTGAAATCTACCATACCCTAACCTCCCTGATGTTGTTAAAAACGTCTTTTAAAAGAGTTTGCCACCAGAATAATTCAGAATCGAAGCTAGGGGGACAGCTAATAGACTCAGCATAAGAGGAGTGCCAGGCTGTGGAGAACTCGATCCCCCCTCATAAGCATCGCCTTTTATCTTAATATTAGGATATTTAAATCTTTTGGAACAAGATAGGGAGACCTCAAGGAAGGTTCATTTCAACTTCTTTCTTCTTATTTTCAAATTCCATAAACACAACCCTTGAATATTTCGCTACAAACAGCAAGACTGAGATAAGTATTAGAACCGTCAGGCTAAAAGCTATCCAATGGGCTGGAAGTTTATCAAGGAGTATTCCCACCATACCGTAGCCTATAGGAACTATTCCTTGACTCATAACTTCCACAACTGAAAACACTCTTGCCCTGTATTCTGTGGGAACAAGCTGCTGGAATTCCACGTTTAATGGAGTAGTTACAAAAGCATTTGAAATCCCCATCAAAACAGATACCAGAGCAATAGCTCCAAACATCCTCCAGCTGGGACCCAAAAAGAAGGCAATGCTTTGTGGAAACATTAAAACGGCAAAAATCAACAGTAGAATTGTTTCAAATATCAAACCTTTAACTAAAAGGTTCTCAGCCTTTTTCTTCGCAAACAGTGCACCGATTAAGATGTTTCCGAGAAGTATGCCCCCCATAAACGAAGTCTCTAAAAGACCGTACTGTTCTGCAGTGAATTTAATAACTATCCTCATCACATAAGGGCAAAGAACTGCAAATATTGGAGCTGCAAGAAAGTTAACTACCAAAGCAAAGCCCATCAAAATTAATATCCCTCTTTGGACTCTTATGTAGTTTAAGCCATCTCTTAAACCCTCAAAAACTTCGCCAATGTTTTTTTATCTTCTCTACTTTTTGTTCATAATCTTATAAAAAGCTCACTAACACCTGAAGCTATAAACGACACACCATTGATAAGAAACGCTATCATTATTCCTCCCATCCCATAAATTATCCCACCAAGGGCTGGGCCTACTATATAAGCTGTGCTGTTGAGGCTCATCAAAATTGAATTTGCTCTCATTAATTCCTCTTTTTCTACTATATCCGGCAGCATAGCACTGGTTGCCGGCCCGAACAAAGCGTTCATGAGCGAGACGACAAACTGCGTTCCAAAAAGGATAGGTATTGTTATCAAATTTCTTGAAGCCAGAAGGGCCAGAAACAGAATAACCGCTCCCCTACCAAAGTCCATCCACACCATTATCCACTTTCTATTGATTTTATCTCCCACCACTCCAGCAATTGGATAAAGAATCAACCTTGGAAGCATTGAAATTATCATAAAAATGCCCATTATAGTGCCCGATCCCGTTAAATCGAGGATAAACAATGGCAACGCCACATCCTGAACCCCGCTGCCCACAAGGGAAACAAACCGACCCATTGCATAGAGCCAAAAGTTCCGATTGTCCTTCATTGCTCTCCCCATTAAGTTGATTTGTGGCCATCAAATAATAATTTTGTTCAGAACTGACCGCAAGTAGGAAAAGCTTTAAATGTTTTTCAGCTATAAAACGCTATGGTGATTGTTATGAT
>LGET01000165.1 GCA_001507935.1 Thermococcales archaeon 44_46 | reverse complement strand
TGAGTCTGTGATCCCATCTGGGGATCACGACAACCACCTGAAAGAATTCAGCAAAAACCCTAATAAAGGTTACTATAAACACGCCCACTAAAATCGAAAAGTTTATAAATGATGTGTATTTTAATAACTATTGGTAACCAAATGTGGGGGAGGTGAGAGAGATGGTCAGAAGATGGTGGAGGAGAGACATGTGGGACCCCTTCGACATAATGAGAGAGATTCAGGAGGAGATTGACGAGATATTCGACGAATTCTTCAGGGGTCCCAGACTCTGGAGCTACAGAAGATTCGGCGAGCCAAGGGAAGAATTTGAAATGAGAAGCGAGGGCGTATGGAGAGAGCCATTTGTTGACATCTTTGACACCGGTGAGGAGTTCGTTATTACCGCTGAACTTCCAGGAGTCAGAAAGGAGGACATTAAGGTAAGAGTAACCAGCGATACAGTTTACATCGAAGCCCAGGTCAAGAGAGAGCAGGAGCTTGAAAAAGAGGGAGCAGTGAGAATAGAGAGATACTACAGCGGCTACAGGAGAGTCATAAGATTACCAGAGGAGGTTATCCCAGAGAAGGCAAAAGCCTCTTACAACAACGGTGTCCTTGAAATAAGGATTCCTAAGAAGAATCCAACAAAGAAAGAGGAAAAAGAAGGATTTGAGGTTAAGATTGAGTGATCCTTTTGTTGTTTTTTGAATTATTTTGCTTAAATAAGCGGTATCACGATCATCCGCAAAAATATGGAGGTGGTGTAAATGGCGGAGAAAAAGGAGATTAGGCTTAAAGTTGCTTCCGCTTACCAAAGAGATGTTGGTAGGGGAATTGTTAGGATTGACAGGAATGCAATGAGAAAAATTGGCGTTCAACCAGGTGACATAGTGGAAATCATTGGTACCAAAAACACAGCCGCAGTGGTTTGGCCTGCTTATCCAGAGGATGAGGGGCTTGACATAATTAGAATGGATGGTACAATAAGAAAGAACGCCGGCGTTGGTCTTGGAGACGAGGTAACCATAAGAAAGGCAGAAGTCAAAGAAGCGCAGAAAGTTGTTTTGGCTCCTACAGAGCCTATCAGGTTTGGCCAGGACTTTGTTGACTGGTTACACTCAAGGTTAGTCGGGAGACCAGTGGTTAGAGGAGACTACATTAGAATTGGCGTTCTTGGACAAGAGCTTACTTTCGTTGTCACGGCAACTACACCTTCAGGAGTAGTGCAAATAACGGAGTTCACTGAGTTCACAATCTCAGAGAAACCTGTAAAGGAAGTTGCAAAGGCGCCAGCCCTAGGAGTTACCTATGAGGACATCGGTGGTCTCAAGGACGTTATACAAAAGATCAGAGAGATGATTGAGCTTCCACTCAAGCACCCGGAGATCTTTGAAAAGCTCGGCATTGAGCCGCCTAAGGGTGTTTTGTTGTATGGTCCTCCTGGTACTGGTAAGACTCTCTTGGCTAAGGCTGTGGCCAACGAGGCTAATGCTCACTTCATTGCAATTAACGGTCCAGAAATCATGAGCAAATACTACGGAGAGAGCGAGGAAAGACTCAGAGAGGTGTTCAAAGAGGCTGAAGAAAACGCTCCAAGCATAATCTTCATTGATGAGATTGACGCAATAGCCCCCAAGAGAGAGGAGACCCATGGTGAGGTCGAGAAGAGAGTTGTAGCCCAGCTGCTTACTCTAATGGACGGTCTCAAGAGCAGGGGTAAGGTCATAGTAATAGCCGCTACGAACAGGCCTGATGCCATTGACCCAGCTCTCAGAAGGCCGGGTAGGTTTGATAGGGAGATTGAGGTTGGTGTTCCTGACAAGCAGGGAAGAAAAGAAATCCTCCAAATCCACACAAGAGGAATGCCAATTGAGCCCGACTTCAGAAAGGGAGAAGTTAAGAAAGTCCTTGAAGAGCTTAAGAAGGACGAGAAGTTCAGAGAGGCAGTTGAGAGGGTGCTTAAGAAGATAGACGAAACTCCCGACAGAGACAACGAGATTAAGAAACTACTTAAAGAGGCTGACGAGGACGGAAGGCTCTACGAAGAAGTGAAGAATCGCTTAATTGACCTCCTCCTCGAGGAGCTTGCCGAGAAGACTCATGGATTCGTTGGTGCCGACTTAGCAGCACTGGCAAGAGAAGCCGCTATGGCTGCCCTAAGAAGACTCATAGAGGAAGGCAAGATAGACTTCGAAGCAGAGACCATTCCAAAGGAGGTCCTTGAAGAGCTCAAGGTAACCAGAAGGGACTTCTACGAAGCTCTAAAGATGGTTGAGCCCTCAGCCTTAAGAGAAGTGCTCTTGGAGGTTCCAAACGTTAGGTGGGAGGACATCGGTGGTCTTGAGGATGTCAAGCAGCAGCTCAGAGAAGCTGTGGAGTGGCCTCTTAAGTATCCAGAGGCATTCATGGCCATGGGAATCAATCCACCGAAGGGAATCCTCCTCTATGGTCCGCCTGGAACCGGTAAGACCTTGCTAGCTAAGGCAGTGGCAACAGAGAGTGAGGCCAACTTCATCGGCATCAGAGGACCAGAAGTGCTTAGCAAGTGGGTCGGTGAGAGCGAGAAGAACATAAGAGAAATCTTTAGAAAGGCCAGACAGGCTGCACCAACAGTGATATTCATTGACGAGATTGACGCAATAGCCCCAAGAAGAGGCACAGACGTCAACAGAGTTACAGATAGGCTTATTAACCAGCTGCTCACGGAGATGGATGGTATTGAGGAGAACAGTGGTGTTGTGGTTATTGCCGCAACCAATAGACCGGACATCTTAGACCCAGCCTTGCTTAGGCCAGGAAGGTTCGACAGGCTCATCCTCGTTCCAGCGCCTGACGAAAAGGCAAGACTTGAGATATTCAAGGTGCACACAAGAAACGTCCCATTGGCTGAAGACGTCAGTCGTGAGGAGCTAGCAAAGAGAACAGAAGGATACACTGGAGCTGACATTGAAGCAGTTGTGAGAGAGGCAGCATTGAACGCCATGAGAAGGGCAATAGCCGAGGGTGTTATCAAGCCCGGTACAAGGGCAAGCGAGATTAGGCAGAAAGTCAAAGTTACAATGAAAGACTTTGAGGAAGCACTCAAGAAGGTCGGCCCAAGTGTCAGCAAAGAAATGATGGAGTACTACAGAAAAATAGAGGAAACACTCAAAAAAGGAAGGGCTGAACTGACCAGAGAAAACAGGGACAGAGAAGTCCTCTGATTTCCCTTTCAATTTTTAATGTCTTTAACTTATCCTACAGCTTTTGTGCACTCCCTTTGATTTCTTTTCCATGCTAACTTAAAATTAACGAAAATTTCTTTTAACTATGGCCTATAATCTTGTATCAATCCACAAGTGCTTGGCTTATAAAGAAAAATGGAAGTAGTCATTTCAAAAGCTTTACGAATTCTCTCATCCAAGCATATAAGTCTCCGGGATGTCTTGAACTTACCCAGTTGCCATCAACGACGACTTCCTTGTCGATGTACTCTGCACCCGCGTTTATAAGGTCGTCCTTTATTGTGACAACGCAGGTTCCTTTTCTTCCTTTGAGGACTCCGGCGGAGATAAGTATCTGCGGGCCGTGACATATGGTTGCTACTGGCTTTCCAGCTTCAAACATCTTTTTGGCTATCTCGACGGCCTTTGGGTTTATCCTAACCCTCTCCGGGGCCTTTCCGCCGGGTAACACAAGCGCGTCGAACTCATCCGGGTCAACTTCGTCAAACAGCAGATCAACCTTTACGGAGTATCCATGCTTTCCGGTTATTGTGTCCTTCTTGTTGCTTGCAATATATACCTCGTGCCCCTCTTCCTTTATGCGGTGGAGGGGGTATATCAGTTCCAAATCTTCAAAGTCGTCGGCACTTAAAAACAGCACCTTCATGGCAGTCACCAATACAAAGTTAAGGCCAAAAACTAATAAAAGGGTTTTTGGTCAAAGGTGGGTAATACCTTAAGGGGCGTGTTTATAGTAACCTTTATTAGGGTTTTTGCTGAATTCTTTCAGGTGGTTGTCGTGATCCCCAGATGGGATCACAGACTCAA
>LGET01000164.1 GCA_001507935.1 Thermococcales archaeon 44_46 | reverse complement strand
GCCTCTTTTCTCCACTCTTGGATGTTTTTTATTGCAGTGTAATACGCCTTTTTGTCACCTGGCTTTTTGATCCTTTTTACAAGTCCAATATTTTCTAGGAGCTTCAGTGCGGTGCTCACGTGAGAAAGCGAGTATCCACTCCTCTCGGCAATTTCTCCTAGGCTTAACGGTTCGTCTTCAAAGAAGAGAACTCCGTATATATATCCGTAGAGCTCACTTAACCCGAATCTTCTTGCGGTATTTGCGAAGTGCTCCATCATGATCCTTTTAGCTTCCTCAACTCCCACCATTATCCCTCCTCAATGATCAGCACTTCAGCATACAAAGCTGAGCTTTCATTCAAAAGTTTATTCTTGAGCTTTGAAAGCTCATGAATATCTTGTACCTTAACTTTAACGATTATATCGTAATCTCCATAAAGCCTGTGCGCTTCTAATACGCATGGAAAGGAATTCAAGCTTTTCATAATTTCACTATTATCTCCCTTTGTGACTAGTAGTATGAAGGCTTTCATGCCTCATCAAAACCTTTATCGTGCTTTCAAGTTATAAAACTTTCGGAAATTTCCGAAAGTTATGGGGGGAAATAAACGGGAGTATGTGGAATAACCCTTTAGACTTTTGTTTTCCTTTTCTGGTTCATAGCTTCGTGAAACATTCTTAGATAAGCCATGACGTGACGCGTATAAACCTCTTCGAGAATTCTAATAGTGCTCTCGTCAAGCTTCTTCGCGGAGTTTAATATTCTCTTCTGAACAAGAAAGCTCTCCACTGGAAGCTTCAGAAAGTTCTTTATGTAGTGAGGCATCCTTCGGACAACGTAGCCTTTAGCGCTGCTCAGAACGGGCTTTGAATACTCCTCAGCTTTCCCCATAACGCTATGAAGCCACTTCTTGAAGTAAAACATATACGTCTTTTCCCTACTTTCAAAGTACAGCCTCCAGAGCTTTTCTTTTGTTCTGATTACCGGTCGTAGAACGTCATAAAGATCCCAATTAAGTGTCAAAAGAGACCTCTCTTTGAGTGCCTTATAGAAGGAGTCACTGCCAGGCAGTGGAGTGTATATTGATATCTGGAGGGCATCTAAACCATGATCACCGAGCATTTGAACGAACTTGTAAGTTGCTTTTCTGTCTTTCCTTGACTCGTAGGGTGCTCCAATAATGACTCCGCCATAAGTGATTATTCCCTGCTCGCTGAGCAGTTGAACAGCTCTCAGTGTGTCATTCTTTCTTAACCCCTTTCTCATGCTATTAAGAACTTCTTCACTTCCAGATTCAATTCCCATAAAAGCAACTCTAACACCTGCATCCGCAAGCTTTTTGGCAATTTCGGGATGTTTTGATATTATATCTGCCCTTATCTGTATGATAAAGTTAATCTCGTTGAGCCCGTTCTCTATTATAGCATCGAGAAGCTTAAGCCTCTCTTCATATTTGAAGGGAACAACGAAGTTATCATCAACAAAGAAAACCCAGTTGTAGCCGAGGCTTTTTATGAAGCCCAGCTCTTCAATTACCCTCTCATTGCTCTTGAATCTCCATGCGTGCCCCCACATCGCCGAGGCACTGCAGAACTCACAGTTGTAAGGGCATCCCCTTGAAGTCTCCACAGAGGCTATCCTTGCGTTTTCCCCGAGAATTGTTGCCCTGTATGTTTTTGAATCAACAAGGTCATAGGCGGGCATTGGAAGCTCATCAAGGTTAACGATTGGCTCCCGGTAGGAGACTTTCACGTCCCTTTTTCCACATAAGCTATCCCCTTAACATTTCTTATGCTCCCTCTCTCCTTCAATGCTTTAACCAGCTCCTGAAACGTGTTTTCTCCCTCTCCTATAACTACTGCATCGACCCCTTCGCGTAGAACGAGAGGATATGTAAAGGTCGAGTGATGACCTCCGAAGACCACAAAAGAATCAAGCCCCTCTTCTCGCATTCTTCTAACGATTCTCAGAGAGGGATTCACATAGGTGGATGCTATGGTTGTGAAGCCCACAATGTCTGGGTCAAATGCCTCTATCTCCGCCACGGTCTCCTCTTCCGCCAGTCCCCTTGCCTCCGCGTCTATGACCTTTACCTCGGCGACTTCCCTAATGGCTCCGGCAAGAGATAAGATCCCCAACGGAGGAGCTATGTATCCGTAAGCCGATGCATATCCGCTCTTTCCCGGGTTTGTCCTGACAAGGGCAACTTTCATTTTTCATCCCCTAAATCATAGTTCTAACTTGAGGTGTATAACTTTTTTGCCCGCTCAATAATCTTCCATAAGGCTCGGCTGAGAATACCAGCGGTGTTCTTCTACCTCAGTCCGAATATCGAGCGGCTCAAGAGGCTTTACCTCGTAGCCCTTACTTTTGCCCCACTTCTCTATCTGCCTTATGACGATCCGAGTTCCAAGCCTCGCCAGCGGGTAGAAAGGTATTAGGAATGGGTTGTTTTTCATAACTGCGGGCAGGCCCCTTGTGACTTCCTTCATCATGTGCTTCCAAGCGTAGTAGAGGTGGAGGAACTGGCCGTAGGTTATCATCTCGTCGATCTGGTAGAAATCCTGGTTCTTGAGCATGCCCATCGGAACGAATGCCAGTGGCGTCACAGTGAAGTGCGCTCTACTACCGAGCTTCTCCTCAAGCTCCCTCTCCATCGTGACTATTAGCTGGGCAGTCATTATCTCGTCGTCATCAGTGTCGCCAGGCAATCCCAGAATCGTTGTGTATGCAGGGAACCAGTAGTTTTTGTTGAAGACGTACGTCCCGTTGAGGAGAACCCAGGGCCACTCCTCCGGTGAGAAGGGCTTCATCTTGTTGTTCATGTACTTCCCGATGAGCCTCGGCGAGGCCGTCTCAAAGCCGACTTGAATGCCTATCCAGTGATTCGGACCAGCGTCAACGATGCGGGAGATTTCCTCTATCATTCCTGGAGCGGCCAGGGCACCGGCAACGGCCCCGTGGGTCGGGTTCACGTTCTTCGTGTATTTTCTAGCTATTTCAAACAGCTCAACAACGGCCTCAGCATTCGGGTAGAAGTTCTTCTTATCCTCGACGCGGTAGAGGAACACGTCCTCGCTGTGGAACCAGGCGTGATCGATTCCAGAGTTTACGTTGAGCCTTATCTCCTCTTCTATCCTCTCCAGCGGTATGTGGCGGGCAACCCTCAGGTTCGGCTCGCAGAAGCGGCAGCCCCTTCCACAGCCCCTCATCACCTCGACGAGACCCTTATACGAGGGCGCCACTATCGTCGGGATCTGCTCGACCCGCGGCCAGCCCTTGATAAAGATAGTCTCGTCGGCGCCCCCGCTCTCGATGTCCCTGAAGAGCTCCCCAGCAACGTGGTCGACTTCTCCGATTACCACGTGGTCTATCCTCAGCTTCTCCTTCTCCTCCCTTCTGAAGTCAACCTGCCAAGCCCCCGGCCCGCCGACGACGATTTTGAAGTCCAGCTTTTTGGTCTCCCTTATGCGGTTTATCCTTTCCACGAGCTCAATGAACTTGACTTTGGTGTAGTTCGTCCACTTGCCGCCGTTTGTGAACATCATGCTGACCGGCCCCAGACCGAGAGGATCCATCTCGTAGAGTGCAACGATCGTGGTGTCTTTGTCTATGAACTGCTCAACCTTGCGCGGGTGGGCGACTACCACTTCGTCCCTTCTGAA
Source organism: Thermococcales archaeon 44_46 (assembly GCA_001507935.1). Classification (GTDB taxonomy): domain Archaea; phylum Methanobacteriota_B; class Thermococci; order Thermococcales; family Thermococcaceae; genus Thermococcus_A. Next base: position 377 of record LGET01000164.1, on the reverse strand, counting down.
GCCGTCCCGGAGAAGGGCCGCCTCGACCTTCCTGAGGCCGTAGGGCGCTTGAGTCAGAACGCCGTTCTCATCGGGCAACTGGGTGTCAAAAAACCTGAAAACCCACTTCGGGAGCTTGTCGTAGGGTGCACAGCCGAGAAAGTCTAGCAGAGGTACGTCGTGGTATGTGCTCGTTAGAGTTTCGTCAGTAGTCAAGACTATTCTGGTCATAACACTCACCTTCATATATATGTAAAAAAATTTGCATATTTAAGCTTATCGTATTGCCTTATAATGGGACTTTTTTTCAGGGGCGTGTTTAGTTTCACCCCCTGTTATTTAAACAGTATTTGACTCTGAGGAGGATTTTCAGACCATAACACATTACCCCAAGCAGG
>LGET01000163.1 GCA_001507935.1 Thermococcales archaeon 44_46 | reverse complement strand
TGAGGATGACCAACATAGCGGCCGCCATTGGTAGGGTCCAGCTGAGAAAGCTTGACGAGTGGAATGAGAAAAGAATCGAGAATGCCAAGCTTCTAAGCGAGGGGATAAGTAAGATTAACGGCTTAACCCCACCCTACGTTGACAAACGAGCTAAGCATGTCTTCCACCAGTACGTGATTAGGATTGAGGAGGAGTTCCCGCTCAGCAGGGACGAGCTCATGGCAAAGCTAAGGGAGAAAGGTATTGGAACGGCTGTACATTACCCCATACCAGTTCATCACCAGCCGCTCTATCAAAAGCTCGGCTACCCAAAGGACATCTGCCCCAATGCAATTGAAGCCTCAAAGAAAGTCTTGAGTCTCCCGGTGCATCCAGCAGTGAGTAGAGAGGATATTGCTTATATAATCAAGACTCTTGAAGAGATTAGCAACCCATGAGAGTTATGTTCAAGGGGGATACTACCCAGATGCTCAATACCTAGCCTGATGGATTATCGTTTGAGTATTTCTTCCGAAGCAATAATCAAGTTTGTTGAGGCTTTGAAAAATGAGCTTGGAAAAACTTAAGGCATTTGTTGAAAGGATAGTGGAGTATTTAGAGGGAGATGTAACTGTAATCCTTTTTGGCTCCTATGCTAGGGGAGACTACAACTTGGCAAGTGATTTTGATCTCATAGTAATATCTGACAAGATAAAAGGCAATCCGTTAGAGAGAACTAGGGAGCTTTACAAACTGAACAAAGAATTTCTACCAGTAGATATTATCGCATACACTAAAAAAGAGTTTTTAAAAGCCCTAGAAAACCTTTCCCCCTCAGCTCTTGATGCTATTGCAGAAGGAAAGTTTGAAGAGCTTAAAAGAGGGGTCTGAAAAAGGAAAAGTACTGGACGATGGCTAACCCATAGAAGAAATTAAAGGAGCTTCACGTCAAGCCCAAACTCTTCAAGGGCTAGAAGGTCTTTGTCCAGCGTTATTAAAGGAAGATCGTTTGCCATAGCTGTGGCTCCAATAAAGAGGTCTCTTATTCCTAAGGGTTTTCCTTTTTCTTTGAGTTTTTTGTAAAGGTAAGCCGCTATTCCTGCAGATCTCCCATCAAAGGGGAGCTCTATAAGTGAATTCAGCCAGATGAGTTCGTCTTTTTTTGGGAAGCCTATAAGTATCTCAAACTTTGTGATTGAAGTTATGTAGAAGGTGTTATCAAGGTCCAAGGCTTTTTCAAGAATTTCTCTGTTCCCACGGGCTATTTCGATTATCACATTTGTGTCAAGAACTGCTCCCATTTCTCAAACTCTCCTTCTAGCTCTTTTAGCCTTTTCTTGGTCTCGCGATATTCTTCTTCATTTAAGATACCGCAAATGCGTTTAAGGGCCTCTGAATTTCCTTTTTTCTCCCTTAAGAGTTCCCTAAGAAGCTCGCTGAATGATTTCTTGCCCTTTATTCGTAAGAGCTCGTTGTAAACATCATCAGAGATTGTGATTGTCTTCACCATAGTCTCACCAATACATTGAATGCATGCATCATATTTAAGCATTATGGACTCGGGGGTTGGGAGGTACGATCTCTCAGAATACTCCAGAACAATTAAAAAGTAGTTTTAGGTAATACTGATTAAAGCATAGATATTTCCTTGGGTGATCAGAAATGCTCCGAGTTGGAGTCGTTGGCGTTGGGAACATGGGCTTCCACCATGCGAGGATTTACTCCGAGCTGGCAAAGGAAGGAAAAGTCAAGCTCGTTGGAGTGGCTGATGCAAACTTTGAGAGGGCTAAGGAAGTGGCTGAAAAGTTTGGAACGGAGGCTTTTGGTGATTACAGGAAGCTTGTAAAGGAAGTCGACGCAGTCAGCATTGCAGTTCCAACTTCTCTTCACAGGCAGGTCGCTCTGGAGTTTATTGAAAACGGAGTTCATGTTTTGGTGGAGAAGCCCATAGCGGAGAGCATCGAGAGTGCCAAAGAGATAATCAAAGTGGCAGAGAAGAACAACGTTGTTCTAATGGTTGGACATGTAGAGAGATTCAACCCCGCAGTCCTGAAGCTGAAGGAGACGATAGACCAGGGGATGCTCGGCGAGATAGTCACGATGAACGCCAAGAGAGTGGGTCCAATGGTCGTCAGGATAGCAGACGTTGGCGTTATAATCGACCTTGCGGTTCATGACATCGACGTGATGAGCTTTCTAGCAGATTCGAGGGTCAAAGAGGTCTACGCAAAGGCGAGGAACGTGAAGCACCCGGCCAAAGTTGAGGACTACGCCCTGATCCTCCTTGGTTTTGAAAAGGACGTGGATGGTGTAATAGAGACAAACCGCTTGACTCCCCACAAGACGAGGACTCTGAACGTCGTTGGGACTGATGGGATAGCCTACCTTGACTATATAAACCAGAGCTTAACCCTCTACGATGATAAATGGGTGCGTGAGGCAAAGATAGAGAAGAAGGAACCACTCAGGCTTGAGCTCGAGCACTTCATCGAGTGCGTTAAAGAGGGAAAGAAGCCTCTTGTTGGTGGGAAAGAAGGTCTGCACGCGCTCGAAGTTGCAGTCAAGGCGCTTGAAAGCTCAGCTAAAGATGAAGTCGTGAAGCTGGGGTGATGTTATGAAGCTCATTGGGTTGAATAGGGAGGAAGTCAAACGCATTTTCAAAGAGGGCAAGGTCACGATAGCCGTTTACGGGCTGGGAAAGATGGGCCTTCCCCTAGCTGCGGTTTTTGCCGACCACGGGGCCAACGTCATAGGCGTGGACATCAACGAAAAAGTCGTCGAGATGGTCAACAGGGGAGAGAACCACGTTAAAGAAGAGTCCGGTCTCTCGGAGCTGGTCAAAAAGAACGTCGAGGCCGGGAGGCTGCGGGCGACAACCGACGGTGTCTGGGCGGCAAAGCAGGCAGACATGATGGTCATCCTAGTACCAACACTGACCGACGAGAGGGGGAACCTAAAGCTCGACCCGGTTTACGACGTGGCGAGAAAGATCGCCAAAGGTCTGGAGAAGGGGGACATCGTCATTACCGAAGCAACAATGCCCCCCGGAACCACTGAAAGTTTGATTCCAATCCTTGAAGAAAGCGGGCTAAAGCTCGGTGAGTTCGGCCTGGCCCACGCTCCTGAGCGGACTATGACAGGAACGGCCATCAGGGACATAACCGGACAGTACCCTAAAATAGTCGGGGCAAGTGATGAGAAAACGCTCGAGGCGGTAATCGGAATCTATGAGACCATCAACAGGAAGGGCGTCATCCCAATGAGCTCGATAAAAGCGGCTGAGGCTGTGAAGGTGTTTGAGGGTGTTTACAGGGATGTCAATATAGCTCTTGCGAATGAACTGGCCCTCTGGTGTGAGGAGCACGGTCTGGACGCCCTTGAAGTTTTTAAAGCTGCCAATACCCAGCCTTATTGCCATTTGCACATGCCTGGAGCGGGCGTAGGCGGCCATTGCATCCCAGTCTATCCTTGGTTTGTAATAAACCTCGCTAAAAAGACGAATCCAAGGCTCGTAAAGACTGCTAGAGAGATAAACGACTCGATGCCCCATCATGTTGTCGAGCTCACCATTAAAGGCCTGAACGAAACTGGAAAATCTTTGAAAGGTAGCAATATCTTAGTTTTGGGTTTGACCTTTAGAGGCGGTGTCAAGGAGTTCATGAAGAGTCCTGCAATTCCTGTAATCAAAGAGCTCAAGGAGTGGGGAGCTAAAGTTTACGCTTACGATCCATTATGCACTAAGGAAGATGCGGAGCGATTTGGTGCGGAGTGGAAAGAGGACTTCAAGGACGTCGATACCATAGTCATAGTCACAGACCACAAAGAGTTCAGGAACCTGAAGCTGGACGAAATAGCAAAAGAAGTCAGAACCAAGGTTATAATCGATGGTAGAAACGTTCTTGATGTGAAAAAAGCTGAAGAGCTTGGATTTGTTTACTTGAGAGTTGGAAAGGTGTGATACCCTAGTTCCCACCATCTGTGAAGTTGTATAATCTGTCCAGATTCACGGCCAGAATCGCCCCTAAAATCCTGACAACCAACCCCCT
>LGET01000162.1 GCA_001507935.1 Thermococcales archaeon 44_46 | reverse complement strand
CCGAGCTCCTTTTTCTGAAGCTCTATTAAGCCTGGAGTAAGCAAAAGCTTTCCTTCCAGCTTTGGCACCGCGTAGTGGAGGGTTATCTCGCTGAACTCATCGAGCTTTATAGTTGGATGTTCTTCATATTCTATTTCCTCCAGTCTTCTTCCTTCCGCTATGAGTTTTGCAATTATCGCTGAACCATCTATCGAGAACTGAACTTTTCCAATATTTCTTGCTTCAACCCCTTCTAGTTTTGAGGTTATGAACTTCTTCGTCTTTCCTGTGAACTCAAAGTCCCCAAGAATTCCCCCTACAACTATAATCGTGTCTTCCTCTATGTCCTCCGGTTTGAGCTCCTCTTCAGCAAAGGGATCAAGGATTATCATCTTTGAGCGATCAAACGGAAACTCGGTGACGCTTTGTGAAATAACTCCGCCGAGTTTGGCGAGCTCTTCCCTCTCCTCTGGCAAAACGTTTGTGAAGATGAGCTTATCCCCCCACCACTCGCTTGCATGCTTATACTCAAGCAGAACCCACTCTCCAAGCTTTTCAAGATGCTCTATTATTAAGTATGGCATTTTTCTCACCCAGAAACTTGATGGTGGGGCCGCCGGGATTTGAACCCGGGTCTCCGGCTCCCGAAGCCGGAAGGATAGACCAAGCTACCCCACGGCCCCTCAGCGCTAACTTTCAAGCATCTGGTTATAAATCTTTCCCAACTCTCCCAGCAAAAGATATAAATTCTGGCCTGCATAATTGGAGAGGATGCCAATGATATCAATAATAGTTCCTACATACAACGAGCGAGAAAACTTGGAGGAGCTGTTTGAACGGATAGCGAGGGCTTTAGAGGGAAAAGAGTTTGAAATAATAGTTGTAGATGATAACTCCCCAGATAGAACATGGGAAAAAGCAGAGGAACTGGCGAAAAAATATCCTGTGCATGTTATACGGAGGATAAATGAGCGAGGTCTTTCTTCCGCTGTTATCAGAGGCTTTAAGGAAGCTAGGGGGGAGATTATTGTTGTTATGGATGCTGATTTGCAGCACCCTCCAGAGGTTATCCCCAAGTTAGTTGAAGCGGTTGAGAAAGGGGCGGACATAGCTATAGCGAGCAGATATGTGAAGGGAGGAAAGGTCGAGAACTGGTACTGGTGGAGAAAGCTCATTTCAAAAGGTGCTATAATGATAGGCAGAGTTGCCTTACCAAAGATTAGAGGGGTCAAAGACCCCGTAAGTGGGTTTTTTGCCCTTAAAAGGGAGGTTGTAGAAGGGGTTGAGCTCAACCCAGTGGGCTTTAAAATACTCCTTGAAGTGCTCATAAAAGGAAAGTACAAGAAAGTTGTTGAGGTGCCGTTTACGTTTGGATTAAGGAATTTTGGAGAAAGCAAGCTGAGCAACAAGCAAATACTAAACTATCTGCGTCACCTCTACAGGCTCATGAAATGGGAAGGTGAGATAGATAGACTTGTCAAATTCTCCATAGTTGGTTTGACCGGTGTCGCTGTAAACGAAGGTGCTCTTCTCGGCTTTGTGGAGTTTTTGGGATGGGATAAAAGACTGGCTGTTATACCAGCTACGGAGCTTTCGATACTCAACAACTTTCTGTGGAACGACCTTTGGACGTTTAGAGACCTGAAGAGAAAACCACTCTATCTAAGACTTTTTAACTTCCACCTTGCAGCGCTAACGGGGGCTCTGGTTCAGTGGGCAATCTATCTGGCTCTGTTGTATGTGGGAGTTCACTATTTGATAGCAAATTTAATTGGAATAGGATTTTCATTTATTGTAAGATTCTTCGTCAATCGGAACCTCACATGGGCATGACCGCCTCTAATTACTGCATCTCCACCCTAAAGGGTTAGGCTTTCAGAGAGAAAATGTAAAGTTTAAATATTTCGCACCTTACAAAATTTGAGGGGGAGGTACATGGAAGACATCTCAAGCGGATTCTACAGACGAATTTCTACAGGAGTGAAAGGGCTCGACGACCTTATCGGAGGAGGATTGATTCCGGGAAGAGTCTATGTTGTTACAGGCCCACCCGGGAGCGGTAAAACCACTCTCGGAATCCAGTTTCTTGTTGAAGGTGCAAAAAACTGGGAAAAGGGAGTTTATATATCTCTTGTTGACGACCCAAAGACGATAATCCAGGATATGTTTCATTATAAGTTTAATTTGCTTTCTTTCATTAGAAGCAAAAAAATAGTGATATACGACCTTAGCTCTACCATTACAGCGGGAGACAAAAAGCCTAGCTGGGGAGAAATCCTTGACGAAATAAAGATGATCATTGTTAATGAAAATGCAAAGAGAGTTGTCATAGATTCCTTCACTCCCTTGGAGCTTATGGTCAGGGATCCGGAGAACAAAAGAAGGGAACTGGTTAGGCTGATAAAACTTCTTTCTCTTATGGGAATAACGGCATTCGTGATAACGGAAATGATGGAGTCCGATAAATATACGGACGACTACTATGTAGCGAGTGGAGTAATAGTGATGCACCACTTTATGAGGAATTTCCAGATGGTCAGGGGGATTCAGATATTGAAAATGAGAGGAACTGCACATGATAGCAATATGAAAAAAGTGAGATTCACTGAAAATGGGATAGAAGTGTATAATGAAGCCCCCTGGTGATTGCTGTGACGAGGGAAGACCTGATAAAGAAGGCATACCGCTTTGGGTACTTTGTTGGTTATAAAGGACACACGGAATGGGTGTCGTGGGTAGCAAAAAAGAAGGAAGAAATTTACAGAAAAGCTGAAGATTTGGGGATATACGAGGAAGTTAAAACTGCCTACAGGAAAGGTCTTCAGGATGGAAAAGAAAGGAGAATGAGAGAAATAACACAAGGGCTGAAAAAACTTGAGGACGAAATTCTACCGGAAAAATCAAGGAAGCTAGGGGCTGAAACCGTTAAAGAAAAAGTTGAAATTGAGGAGGAGTTTCTGCAGTTTTTAAAAACTCCAAAAATTGTGGAACCCCCAGAGATACTTGCACTTACAAAAGCGCTTGATGTGCCTCAGATGTTTTCTCACCCTAAAATGCTGGGTAGAGAAGAGTAAACTTTATCCGTTCTCTTGCTTATTTTTCATTGGTGTTATCTATGAGAGAATTTTTGGAAGAAGCCGAAGTCTTTAATGCGGAAAATGTTCTGGAGTACATTTCTGAAATTGCTAAGTTCCACAGGATACAGGGCTCTAAAGAGCTTGTTGAAGCGGCTAAATACATACTGGAAGAGCTTAGGGTGAACGGCATAAAAGCAGGGCTTTTTGAGGATGTTTACGACGGTGAAAGGTGGCATTTAACGTTGGTTTCCCCTATTGCGTGGGATCTTATACATGGGGAAGTTGAGATTGTGGGGAAGAGAATAACAACCTCCAAGACGCCCCTTCTCGTAATGGCACATTCTCCACCTGGAAAAGCCGAGGGGGAAGTTGTTGCAATAGAGAGGGAAGAAGACTGGGAAAACGCAAAGGGCAAGATTGTCATGGTGGGCGAGAAGTGGCATGAAAACTACAAAAAAGCAAATGAAAAAGGGGCCCTTGCGTTTATAGCCTACAGAAAAGGAACAGGCAAAGCATTTCCTTACATTGGGCTGTTTTTAGCCAAGAACGACTTGGAATGGGCAAAAATCCCTGCAGTTGCCCTAAGCGAGGAGCTTGCAAACACCGTTATAGGGAAACTAAAGAAATGTGAAAAAGTAACGGCAAAAATCAAGGTTGAAACGCTAATTTCAGACAGCCAGGCACTTCCGATTGTTTATGCGACGGTGGGGAAACCTCCCTATGTTCTTTTTGTAGCCCATATATGCCACCCCAGACCGGGTGCAAATGACAACGCAAGCGGAGCAGCGATGCTGATTGAGCTGGCTAAGGTGCTCAATAATCTCTACAACGATTCGTTCCGCTTTGGCTTCGCTTTTCTTTGGATTCCGGAGCATTATGGAACGCAAGCGTTTATAGAGAAATATACAAAGCTCGATGATTACTACGTGGCAATAAACCTTGACATGGTTGGGGGAAGTGAAGACAGAGC
>LGET01000161.1 GCA_001507935.1 Thermococcales archaeon 44_46 | reverse complement strand
GTTAGAATTCATTCTCGGTTTGGTGGACCGCCTGGTGATGTGACTGAATGGCTTCAGGAGGTGATACCCCAGTTATCCTGACAGTATCTCCTTCTCGTAGAAGATATTCTAAAATTTCGGCATTTTCATACATTAAAGGTTCTCCGCCTGTAATTCCAATGCTTTCTCTTATTTTGTCCCTATTTGAAAAAGCTATTTCATAAAATTTATCAATCATTTCTCTGCTGATTGTGCTATCCGTACTTATGCTCCTTTCATAGCAGTAAGTACAAGCAAAGTTGCAGTTGTATGTTATTGCAATGCTATATTTACCTTTTATTTGGGATTCGTTTTGTTCTAAAAAACTGTAAAATAATGCAACTTCTTCTTCCGGCTTTAAGTTTGTAATAAATCCTTCTTTTATCAGAGCGTTTATAACTTCTTTTGGAGCACAGCTTGGAGTTTTAATCGTTTCAACAACTTCTCCATCCACTGTCAAGGGTTTTGAACCAGGCTTCAGCAAGAGATATTCATTTCCGGTTAGTGGGATGATGTTTGTAAAATAAGAGAGGTGCATGGCTTTCACCCTTTATATTGCTTGTAAAATCCTAATTCTGTGTAGTTTCCTCCAAAGATTTTATAACTAACTATAAAGTTTAAGTTCTTTGAAATATTTTTTGTTCCATATCGTGTTAAACCAGCAAGCACCATAATGTAGTTTTTCTCATTCCAGGGATTCCTAATAGTCTGCAGCACACCCATGGACTCATCATAGGGAATCGTGCTGTTCAATGGGAGTTCTATGAGGTTATCAGGTGTTAGCAGAAACGCACCGAAATCCTCAACAGCACTCGGATTCCGCTTTAAACTCCAACCATCCTCATAATGCACAAAAGCTACTGGAAGTTGGTCATTTAGCTTCCTCGTAATTTCATTCGCTACAGGACCGCCAATAAGAATTAAATTCCCCCTTAGGTCTTCATCTGTCAAATTAACATCCTCTTTGACAATTATTTTGGGGGCGTTGCTGTAGCCTATGATAAATGAGTTCTCAAGAAACTCCCTCAACTCCTCCGCAGTTTTTTTATCGTACTCCACACCACTTTTATCGGGGTTTTGGGTACCGTAAACAATTACAATCTTGCCAAGGTATGTGCCTCTGTTTATAAGTGGGAGTCCCATGACAGGAGCTCTCTTATTAAAGTATCTACTGATGTTCTCTGGAGTTGCCCACTCCCCCATGTGTTCGGCCATAGTGGGAGCGTAATCAAGCAGAGTTTCATTATCTTTCCTGATTTTTTCAAAATACTTATATTCTTTCAAAAAATCTTCGAGAGGATACAACCCAGAGGAGAGTTTAAGTGTTCTATACTTAACTGACTCTTGGGGAACACCACTCTCTAAGGCGAAGTACTCTGCGAGGCTTTCTGTTAAAACCTCGTTAAGATACTGAATGAATGATCCAAAATGCGCTGAATCATACATTGTAGTCATGGGTAGTTGGTTTTTGATTTCATCCAGGTAATAACTTTTGTTCTCGAAAAGCTTGTAGGTTTTCCCCAGAAAATTATTAACAAAAGGATGTGTAAACTCATGGAATATTGCAACAACGTCCTGAATCTTTTCTTCTTCATATTTGACTGGATAGATGTAGTCTATGCAGTAGGCTGTTCCTCCTTGGAATACTACATGAGCACGTATTCTCAATGAGTACGAGTATTCGACTCGGTATTCTTTAGCGGCATGTCCAAAGAATTCCCTGTGCAGCTTTGGGACGCCCAGTAAGTAAGGCTTTATGCTTGAGGTGTATTCAGCGTATTCTTTCTCGTGAGCTTTGTAAAACTCCATGAAGTTGCTCTCTTTGGCAAACTCTGCCAGGGGCTTTAAATCGCCAAGATTAGTCTCATTTGGCAGGTAATCTAAAGCCACTAGTCTAGTGCTTAAATCCATTATCACACTATCACGGTGGTAATACGGGTAAGACTTATCGAGAATTTTCCTAATGTATTCGACCGCCTCATGCTCTTTGTAAGGGGCAAAGTACGTCAAGACATCGTTAACATAATCTTCGGGTGCTATTATAAACGAATCACTCCCATTGAAGGCCAGAACATAAATCACACTAAATAATTCCAAGTTAGGGTTAACTTCCACGTTAATTTGAGCTTCTTGGGCCTGAACAACTTGAAAAAACGGATGGAGGCACGTTATAAACAACGTTATCATACATAACACGGCAAACTTTTTTTTCATTTGTCTAGCCTCCTTGCCCCATTACTTTCTTAAATTCAAAAAAGAGTTGACTCACTTCATTTTCCATAAGGCCTTTATTCATACAACTTACACAATCTGTAATGGGTATCAATCCCCGCTTCACCTTCTCCAACTCTTTTTTTGATAAATCTTTAAAAGGACATCCCCCACTGCAGATGGGCAATAATGGACAACTATGGCATTTATTTAAGGTTGTTAAGTTTCTACTTCTTACTTTTGTTATTGAATCCCAAAATATCTCTGAAGCAGGATAGTATTTACCGATTCTAAATGTTTTTTCTCTGGCAAGTATTACACAGGGATAAACATATCCATCGGGTGCCATAACTGCTTCTCTACCTGCAAGTCCATTGCATGAGTATAAACGCACATTAGGGAGTACCCCATGTAAGATTATGTTTTTAATTATTTCAAACTCCCCTGTTCCATTATCCACTTCGATGTATTTAAGTGCCCATTTATTTTGTGAAAAATATTTTATTAATTTTTTAGATATATACTCTCTATTTTTGTATTCCTCAAATCTTTGGGAGTTAATATTTCCACCATTTTCTACTACTGAAAACATTACTGGAACCTTTCCAAGAATCCCTTCTTCCAACAATATTTTGACCCATTTATCCAAGTAAGGGATATTCTCTTGGTCAAAATGCGTAACGATTCTAAGTTTTGGCAATAATTCAGTTTTCATAGCCTTTTTAAGATTGCCAAATACAATGTTAAACGTCGGCGCACCGGTTTTATGAACTCTCTTTTTATCATGTATCTCCTGGGGACCGGCAATACTTATTCGTATTAAGGAAATTACAGAATGATATTTTTCAAATAAATGGAGATACTTAGAGAGTGTAAAACCATTTGTGGTTATTACAAGTTCCCCGTTCTTCTCAACTAAATATCTGAGCAATCTCTCAATTATTTCGTAATTACCTGGGAGTAGGGGTTCCCCACCACTTATAGCCACATGTGGAGGTTTGTCTCCATACATATCAATAAATTCTAAGATTTTTTGTAATTTTTTATGAGATATGCTCTCCCTTTGTCCCCAATTTTTTCGTTGTATACAAAAATTGCATGCAAAGTTACAATTCCAATTTAGTATAATCTCAAAACCATAAAACTTAAATTGATTTGGATTTAACACATGTTTTTTAGCCATCTGTTGAAACTGTTTAATGTAATCATAATCATGTGGAAGGATAATCCCAAGTTCTTTTAGAGTATTAAGAATCGATAAGGGCAATGTACCTATATGTTCGGTAGAAAGAGCATCCTTAACTTCTTTATCACAATAAAACGCCTTTTGATTTAATAGGTTTATTATAATGTATTTGTCTTCCTCAAGCTTAAGATTCAGCAAATATTTATTAACTTTCAATATACAACCCTCCCCATTAGAGCCATAGTCCCTACAGCAGAATAAAAATAAATAAGAGAATGCCGCTCTCATTTCATATTAGCATCTGAAGCACAGCCAAGATATCCCCAAGCCGCACAAACATTGTAGCAGAGGTCTGAATAGAGGGCACCTCCCCCACCGCCACCACAACCTGTCATACATATTTCCATTCCAAGATTTTCTGGCTCAATGATCTTCCCATTCTCTACTTTCAATATCTCAATCTTCATTCACAACACCCCCTGCCAAGTTTTTCATTTATACTTTCGGTGAAACGATAAATAAGTTTTACTGCAACTTATTTGATACTGTTAGGATAAGCTGTGGGGTGTCAGGTTTAAGTTACTGGCAGTACTTTAGAAAAAGAAGGGGGAACATGAAGTCTGAAACCA
>LGET01000160.1 GCA_001507935.1 Thermococcales archaeon 44_46 | reverse complement strand
CGTGAAACGTTTATCTTGTCTGGTCTTACCCTTTCAATCAGTTCCACCGTATTCTGAAAGGCCTCTTCGCTCTCCCCGGGGAAGCCGACTATTATGTCCGTGTTTAGGTTTAAGTCCTTGATGTGCTTTCTGAATTCTTTGACTATCTCCTCAAATTCCTCAACTGTATAAGTCCTCCCCATTTTCCTTAAGATTTCATTGTCGCCGCTCTGCACAGGCAAATGAAGGAACTTGTATATTTTCTCATCCTTGTAAACCTCTACAAGCTCATCAAGTATTTTGATTGCATTGTTGGGGTTCATCATGCCGACCCTTATCCTAAAATCGCCCTCTATTGCCGTAATTTCATCCAAAAGCTTTGCCAGGTTTGTGCCTATGTCGAAGCCATAGCAGCCGGTATCTTCGCTTGAGAGCTGAATCTCCTTGTATCCTTTAGATATAGCTTCCTTAACCCATTTTACAATGAGCTCGGGCTTATAGCTCTTCAGCACTCCCCTCGCGAACCTCGTTGCACAGTAGGTGCAGGCATTCAGGCAGCCCTCGCTTATTGGAACTACAAAAACAACGCCTCCCTTCCACACTCTTGGGAGTTCAAGTTTGTCGATAGCTCTCTCTTTCCACCCTTCAACAGTGATTAACCTTTCTCCTCTCTCCGCTAACTGTATGGCCTCGACGATTCTATCTATGCTCTTAACCCCGAGAATAGCAGAGACCCTCTCATCTATTGCATTGGGATTAACATGTGGCAAACAGCCCGTCACTATAACCTTTTTTCCACTATCAATGAGCTCTTTAATCCTTTTGCTCATGTGCTTCTCCGTCGGGTCTTTGACGGCGCAGGTGTTCACAACAACATACTCCGCACTATCCAAGTCCGCTATTTCATAACCCGCTTTGAGCAGCAGGGCTTCCATAATCTCTGCATCTGCCTTGTTCCTCGTGCACCCGTAAGTTTCTATGTGAACCCTCATCGCAATCCAATTCCTTGGAGCATTTAAAAAGATATGGTAGCAAAGATGGGTATTTAAACTTCCGGGAGAATTGAAAATGATGCAAGATGAAAGTGTGCATAGTCTACGACTCCAGACACGGAACGACGGAAAAGGTCGCAAAGGCCGTAAAAGAAGCCATTGAAAGATATGCAAGTGTAGAGGCCTATAAAGTACATGAAATCACAACCCTCGAAGACTGTGAACTAGTTATTGTTGGGGCTCCAATTTACTATGAACGACCTCTAAGGAGCGTTCTTGAGTTTTTGGAAGAGCACTCTGATGAGCTTAAGAAGAAAAAGGTGGCAATTTTTGTCGTCTGCTTTGCGGTTGCATTTGGAAGCCTCGTCGGATGGCATATTCAAAACCACTACATAAAACCCTTAAAGGAGAGAATTCACGGAGAAATTGTTGGTACCCTCGTGTTAAGAGGTGGCATTGGAGATATAGGGGAGGGAGAGATAGAGAAAGCAAAGAGATGGGCTTTCAGGCTTTTAGATTTTTGACCTCTTATCCAGAAGCCATAATATGAACCCTATCAAGCCCACAAAGGCCACCATTCCAATCATTGTTATCAATATGTTGGTGTATGTTGCAAGGACTCTTGTGAGGATGATTAGGAACGCCATTGCAATGGCAAGGCCTACGATCAAGAAGAGAGTCCCAAACTCTTCCAGGATTCTCATGGTTATCACTCAATGCTAAAAGGTATTTCGGCTTCTTCCCCTTTCTCAAGTTTGTGGAGTTCTTTCCTGTAGGCTTCCAAAGGTCTGTCCTCTTTTTTTAAGAAACGAGCAAATGTTAGGGGCTCTTTCTCAACCTGGGCAAAAAATTCGGGATATCTCTTATCCCTAATCAAGTGGTGATCTAAGATAATTTCTGCGTTCGTTTCTCTTATTATCTCGTTGAGGTTTTTAAGCCCAGTGTTCCAGGCTTCCTTAACCCGATACCCTTCTAAATATAGAGGTGGGCCTCCTGTGATTAGTACGTCCGGCATCTGCTTGATTATCCACTCTTTCGAGGCTTTGTTTAAAAGCTGAATGTCGCTTGCGTGAATAACCCTTTTCTTCCCATCGTCTACCATAACCATCACGACAAAGCCGAGCTTCGAGCCCTCACTCCCATGGGGAACTGCCGGGGAGAACTCGATTATAAAGTCCCCAAAGTCAAAGAACTTTCCATCCGCATATTCAATCTTTTTCGCTATCTTTTGAGCTTCTTTGAGGAAAGCCCATGCCCTTTTTCGCTGGCTGAAGTTTATGTTTTCTGTGGGATGTTTTATGAGGAGTGTTTTTCCACTGTAAAGTTCCTTCGCTTTTTCGGGAGAAGAGCTTTCGTAAATTCCCTCAAAGAAAGGAGTGTGGTGGTCGTAGTGGTAGTGAGAGATTGTTATTATCTGGGCTTTTTTTGAAAAATGCTGTATTTTCTCCCTTGTCCTTTGCAGGGCCTCCATCTCTATCTTGGCCGGAGGAAGAGAATAGCGTTTTGGTCCCAAAGCCGCTCCGGGGTCAATAAGAATACCAACTTTTCCAATCTCTAAGAACGTTGCAAGGCTTCTCACTCCAAGGCTTTCGGAAGCGAGTGGAATGACTTTCATGTGGCCACCCAGAGTTCTACGCCTCCAGATTTCTTAAACTTAACTTTGAGGTTATACCTTATACCTAACAACTTAGAAGTTTTAACTAAAAATGCGCTTTAGGATTGCGAGCTGGCGTTTGTCCCATGCATCCTCTTTGATAACTACAAGCAGCACTCCCCCATTTATCAACGCAAAGTCCTTTAGTGTAGCCAGAAACTTTACAGTGGATTCAAAGCCATTGTACATTGCTAAATACTCCAAGCAATCGACTATCACAACACCTTCGAGACCCTTTTTCTTTGCTTCTCTGAAGTACTCGCTTATTGTCTGAGCTACGTAGGCAAGATTTGTAGGGAAGAGCCTACCTTCTTGCTCCTCAGTGCTTAAATAATAAGCATTCCATTTTTCTGGGATGTTTAAGCTCCTAACGAATGCTAACACCGGGTAATCTTTGAGATCTTCCTTTATTTGCTCGTACTCTTCAGGGCTTATGAGCTTAGCACCGGGTTCCAGAACAACCTTCAGCTCTATGGGCTCCTCGAAGAACAGAAATTCTTTGGAAGTCACAAGGTTTATCATAAGAAGTGCCATGCCTACAGAGAGAGCAGTGCCGATGAATATCCATACAAACCTAAGGCTGGGAAAACTCAGCCTTACGGGGTAGAGAATAACAAAGATTCCAAATGTAATTGTCACAACGCTGAGGTAAAAGATGTTCCTTTTCTTTTTACCTATTGCCAAGAATACAAAGCCAGAAAATAGGAAGAATATTCCTGAGAGAACGACAAACGGCACCTCGATAGAGGAAAAGCTATAAGAAAGCCCTAAATGAGTTAAGAATATCCCATAAAGGGCAAAGATTGGAGGTATAATTCCTATTAATTCTGGCCTTATTGATGTTTTAATATCCCCATACTCTTTGAAATACATTAGGGTTCCATATATCAAAGTCCCTGAGAAGAAAGAGTAAAAGAGTGCAATCCCTTCTTTATTTCCGGTATAAAAAGCCACCTGCATTAGTATGAAAAACACCCATGCAGCTGACCAAAAAAGGAGCGCTTTTATCCTGTGCTCCAAATATGTGTGAAAGAGCACTCCAAAGGTTCCAGTGGCAACGAATATGCTAAAGACATGAATAAATTTTGCTAGATAGCTTTCATCCATAATAGCTCACCACATTTGAGATCATATTGTCAATTGTAGGAAATAATTAAAAAAATTATGGTCAGAAGGGAAAAAGATTTTTAATCTCATTTTCGCTGAATATTATCGAGGGCCCGTAGCTTAGTCAGGATAGAGCGTCGCCCTCCGGAGGCGAAGGTCGCGGGTTCAAATCCCGCCGGGCCCGCCATAACAGCCCTTACCTGCGTAAGCGCTGGCGGAATGTTAAGTGCTTTTCTAAGGATTTACAACTAAATGAACAGGGTTTCTTGTTTACATGCTCTTTTATGAGGGTTTCACTCGGGAAAGCGTCCTGT
>LGET01000159.1 GCA_001507935.1 Thermococcales archaeon 44_46 | reverse complement strand
AGCCAGAACTACTCGTTTAGGTGAAATGGGGCTTACTTCGTCCGGCGCACCGGGGTTTCCTATCCTCCCCATCAGGAGTATGACAAAGCCCCAGAGAAGCCATCCAGCCCAGAAGACGCTCATGCCAATCATAGCCAACCCCAGGCCAAAGGTCAAAATCGAGTGGAGCTTTTCTCCAAGGAAAGCCCTCGCTATATGCCCGCCGTCAAGCTGGGCAGCTGGGATTAGGTTCAGGAAGGTCACGAGGATTCCGACCCACCCCGCTATCGCCACCGGGTGGAGGTAGATAACGTAATCTTCGGGGATTCTAAAGAGATATTTTTCGAGAATGAGCATTATAAGGCTCTGACCAA
Organism: Thermococcales archaeon 44_46; assembly: GCA_001507935.1. Taxonomy (GTDB): domain Archaea; phylum Methanobacteriota_B; class Thermococci; order Thermococcales; family Thermococcaceae; genus Thermococcus_A. The sequence goes on along the minus strand of LGET01000159.1, from coordinate 3,703 downwards.
ATGCTATTCCCCCCTCTTCAGCTACGGCAGAAATCGGCAACATGGGGGAGAGTTTTAATCCTATGAGGAGGACTGGGATTGCAACGACAAAACCCGCTATCGGCCCGCTCGCGCCAAGGTCGATGGCAGCATTTCTCGTGGGTATGGGGGACTTAACCCTTATAACAGCCCCAAGGGTTCCCAGAATGTTCGGAAATGGGATAAAGTAGGGAAAAGTGGACTTCACGCCGTGAAGGGTAGCGGCTATTTTATGCCCCATCTCGTGGGTGCCAAGGATGGCAAGGACGCTTACTGAAAAGGCTATAGCATTGAGGTATACGTTCCTTATTCCCGGGAGGTTATACTGCTCAAGGAAGGCTATATACGAGGTCGAAAGCCAGTATCCAGCAAAGAGCGTGCTCAAAAGGGTTGCAATGAATAGCCCGATCCCTATGAAGGGGTTTTCCTCTTTCGCAGGCTGTGCCGGAAAGACAAAGAGAACTACCTTTCCTTCCCTCTTTTTCAACGCCGCCCAGTAACCAAGCTTCTCAAGCTCCTTAAGAACCCTTTCAAAATTTGTTTCCTTTATTTCCAGAACCTCAAAAGCTATGACGTCTCCTTTAACCTGCATCTCACCCAGAGAATAAAACTCGCTGAGTTTTTCCACAAGCGGCTCTATAAGCGACTCCTCAGCCTCCTCAACGGGCTCAATCTCAAATCCAACAAGAACCATGTCGGAACCACATTTGGGGCAAGAATTCTCAATGATGGCTGCATTAGACTCCCTGACCTCCCTATAACCACAGCTCACGCACTCGTAAATACCCTTTGCCATTTTCTCCACCACTAAAGAAAATAGGGAAAGGAGCTTAAAAACTATTCCTCTATGACAACTTCCCCCTCGTCCGCATCGACCTCAACGACCTGACCGCTCTTGATTTTGCTTATGTCCACCTTGTCCACCATGGGGATTTCGGCTATAATAGCTCCCGTTGCTACAATCGTCTCTGCCTCCTCGACTATTATCGCCTTAGGCGCAACACCGTTTTTCTTCAGCTGGTAAAGGACATAAGAGCCGACAGTCGAGCCCTTGCCCCTTGGAAACACAAGAATTTTGTCTTTTATGCTCTCTCCCCTTATGTCGCTTTCAACGTCCTTCACAATCCCGGTCTTCGGATCAACGCCACCCAAAAAGGAGAGCGGCTTTTTGGAGACCAGGGCCACACCTCTCGCCTTTCCCTTGGTGATTTTTCTTCCCTTGAGCTTCATAATCCCACCTCACGGAGCCTCAAGGAGCAGTTTCTCCGTATTCTCAAGCCTCACCTTTAGCCCGGCGGAGGAGAAGTAAAAGCTCGCCTTTCCGCTGTTTGTGGCTATTCCCCTATACCACTTTTCAACCGGGGAGACTATTAAACAGCTGTCGGCTATTATTTTCCCGTTGTAGCGCTCTATGACGTCAGTGTAGCCCAAAACATCTGAGAGAGCCTTCACAGCCCTGCTTGCAGTTATTAAAAGCGGAACCTTTAAGGGCTTCCCCCTCATCTTCAAAATCTCGGCAACCTCTTTTACCTCCTGAATCGAAGCATGGGGACAGCCTATTACTATTGCATCTATCTCTCCCCACTCTGCGTTGAACTTCTCTCTGACCTCTTCCAGCTCTCTCTCATCTACCTCAATTTTCTCAAGCTTATCCGCTATGGCGTGTCTGTATTCCGGAGTTTCCCCTTCAACGTGATAGAGGGCTATTGAGCCAGTTGCAGCCATCGAAGCACCAAGCTCCTTAAGGTAGTCCGTCTTTTCGGGCTTGAGGTTTTTGAAGTAGGGTATGTCGTTCTTTAGAGCTTTGCCGAGGTAGTAGCCCAGGAAGCTGTAGTCTGCAAAGTCCTTAAGCTTTGCGTTTACCTCAACAATAACCGTTGCCTTTCTGTTTTCCTCAAGGTGAAGACCATAATTTGGAGTTTTGCCAACAATTGCAGCTGCCAGACTTGAGGGCCCCCCTTCCCTGTTGGTTCTGGCTCCAATTATGGAGTTCGCAAAGATAACCGCGGAGCTCTCGCTCCATGCTATATGGTCGCCAAACTTTGGAAGGTTTGCACCGTAATAGGGAGTGCACGTGGAAGTAATCTCTATTCCCATGGCTTTATATAGCTCAAGAATTTCCCTCTGCTTTTCCATGAAGAATTCATCTCCTATACCAGCCGGGTTGAGGGTTGTATAGACACTAACTTTTGCCCCAGAATTGACAAAATCCCTCAAAAACTCTATTCCAGCATCACCTATGTTTTTATAAGAAACTCCAGCAACTTGAGCACTTTTGATAGGGATAAGCCTATCAGCCCCGTAGATCTCCCCAAGGGCAACGAGAATTTCCATGGCTTTTTGCAATGCATAGCCATATTCACCGGCAAGTATTAGCTCTTCCTCTTTTGTAAGGTACATCCTACCACCAGAATAAGATTAGAAGTGGAGGTTTTAAAGGGTTTTCAAATTGTAATGGCTACATAGCTGACCTGTGCATCTCTTCCTGGTTCCTTATTTTCGGAATTTTTGCTTTGAAACCTTGAAAATATCCCAATGGTTTCCCAACTCCGGTCAAAATGCTTAAATATTCCAATACATTATTTTACTAATTAGTGATGTTTGTGAACTCTGAAGAGGAAGCTGTTTTTAAGCGCCTGAGGCGTATGAACATTATAGCAGGTATTTTGCACACCATAACTGGTGTCGCAATGCTGGCCTTAGGCTTTCTGTTGGAATGGGAGCGTCCAATTTACACTTTCTACCTAAAGTACGAGGTCATAAGGGACGGCGGGGAATTGATCTTCAAAATTTATCCCAACCCGCAGGTGGTCTTTACCCTGAAGTACCTCGGCGTGCTAGTGGCTCTCTTCCCGTTGATGTCAGCTGCTGCCCACTTCATAATAGCTGGTCCTAAGTTCGATAAGTACGTCGAGAACCTCAAGAAAGGTATGAATCCCTACCGCTGGTACGAATACACATTCTCCAGCTCCGTGATGATAGTTCTGATTGCCATCTTCATTGGTGTCCTAGACATATGGTCGCTGGTGATGATATTCGCGCTCAACGCGGTGACGATGCTCCTCGGCTACCTGATGGAGCTCATCAACCAATACACTGAGAAGACCAACTGGTCACCCTTCCTAATTGGCTGGATATCTGGGATAGTTCCTTGGATAGTCCTGTTCGCCTATTTCTTCGCCGCCATCTCAACGGCCGAAACAAAGCCCCCAACGTTCGTATACCTAATATTCTTCATTTACTTCATTCTGTTCAACATCTTCCCACTAAACATGTACCTGCAGTATAAACGCGTCGGGAAGTGGAAGGGCTACCTTTACGGCGAGAAGGTTTACATAATTTTGAGTTTGGTCGCAAAGACCCTCCTGGCATGGATAGTGTTCGCTGGAGTTTTCTCTCCGTGAGCCCTCTCCATTTATTCCTTTATCCCGACTCCCAGTTCGTTCAGGGGGGTGTTTAGGGCAATATCTTAGGATTTTTGTGTTTTAACACCTTATAGATAACAGTTGCGCAAAAATGCCATTATCTAGAAGCGGAATTAAATAACTTAAAAAGAAACCGCAACATTTATAAATCGACTTCCTATTAATAGATATCGGGTCGTGCAGCGGGGTGGGGCAGCTAGGAGTGCCCGCCGGGCTCATAACCCGGAGGTCGGCCGTTCAAATCGGCCCCCCGCTATTAT
>LGET01000158.1 GCA_001507935.1 Thermococcales archaeon 44_46 | reverse complement strand
AGTTCATCAAAGCTCCTCTTTAGGAGGACAAAGTTCACACAACCCTCATCAACGGTGTTAAACAGCTCTTTGGGTTTTCTAGTTAGCACGGTGATTACGGTATTTACATCGGCCTGCTCAAAAGACCTTGTCGTGTAGTCAATAATCCTCTTCAAGTTCGTGAACCTCAGGAAGAACTCCTGCAGAGATGTTCCATAATCAACATCAAGCCATGAGTTGGAGGTAATGAACACTAGAGCTCCTTTGGGGTTGAGCAGGTTGACACCTTGGATGAAGAAATAAACATATAAATCGCTCCTCTTGTTCAGCTTCATCTCGTGCTCAAACTTCTCTTTGATTATTGTCTTCATATGCTCGATTATCTTCTCCTTGTATTCCTTCTTTAATCTATCCTGTTCTTTCTTTGGAAGCATCTGAAACTCTGCCAAGTCGTAATACTCTGGATAAATCTTTTCCTGCCTCACGTAGGGCGGATTTGCTATTACTATGTCAAAGCCCTTCTTTTCGAGCATCACATCGGGAAAATCAAGTTCCCAGATGAATGGTGGTTTTTCCAGAGCCGAGTAATCCTGCTTTGATACCGCTTCTAAGAGCAGCTTTATTTCCTTCTTCTCCTTGGCCTTTAAATCTTCTTCAAGTGCTGTCTCTAGGAACTCCTGAAGAGCTCCCCATTTAGCTTCCTCGATATCTTTTAATTTCACAGGCTTTCCATCAATTTTTTCACCCATGAAGTACTTTCTCACTAGATCTTTGTAATGGACTATTGCTTCACCCGCACCCTTTTTAGCCCAAAGGAGCTTGAGACTCTCTCTAAATTTGGCAAGGGGTATTTCGATTATCCTTTTCTTCCCATTTATTCTAAGAACAAAGTGAGGAGGCACAAGTGAATCGCCAACTGCTAACTTCGTCTCGAGATTTGGTAAAATTGGTTCGTTTGGACTCTCTTCTTCCTTTTCAATCAATGCCAGCCAAAGCCTGAGCTTGGCAACCCTTATCGCCCACTCTTTGATGTCAACGCCGTAGATGTTCTCCCTGATTATAGCGAGCTTTCTTTCATAATCTACCTTTACCCTAGCCTTTTCGTAGAGTTCCGTTAAAAGATGAAACATTCCCACGAGAAAAGCTCCGCTTCCAGCTGCTGGATCGACTATCTTAACGCTCTCGAGAGCACTGAGTAGTTCCCTTGGTAGTGACCTTCCTTCCCATTCATGAAGCGGCGTAAACACGAACTCCCTTAGAAGAACGTCATCAACTTTGGTGTTCTTCTTCAAATACTCATAAATTGCCATCCTGCACATGAAGTCAACTTCGCTCCTCGGCGTGTAGAAGATTCCTGATGCTCTTCTCTCCTCTTCCTCACTTCCAGCCTGCTCTTCGGCGGTTATAAGTGACTCGTAAATTCTTCCTAACATTGCTGGATCAACAGCAACCTCAACTTCATAGGGAGTATCTTCCGTAACTGTGAAGCTGTATTCTTCAAAGAAATCAAATATAAGTTCTTTCACAACGTTATCTGGAAGGGAAGTTATGATCTCGTCCAAATCAATGCCCTCTATTGTAACATGGTTGAACAGACCACCGTTGAAATAGGGAATCCCGTAGGTGAACACGTCCCTAACTATTGGGGATGGAATCGCTTGTATTTCCTTTATATCCCTTCTTGCATATCCCACTCTTGGCGTATTCATTGCATAAAGGAACAAAATTCTAAGGTAATCCTTGTAAAACTCCCCTCCATACTCCACCCACTGCTCATACAGCCATCTGACGAAGTTTTTGACGTCAACACTCTCCTGTAGATCCTTCCTGAGAGCTGGTTTCTCGACAATCCATCCTTTCTTTTGAAGGAAATAGACAAACATTAATCTGTTGAGGAATGTATGAGCAAAGGTCTTGGCGGCTCTTTCAACAAATATCTCTTTTTGCAACTCGCCAACATAAGATTCCCCAAGTTTTTTCCCGTAACGCTTTTTTATTGAGTCCTTAAGTTTGGAATAGTACTCTTTGTACTCCTTGAAAAACTCCTCTGTAAGAGGCCTAACGTGCATGTATTCATCTATGAGGGCTTTTATTTGGATTGCCGGTGGATGCTTTTTCGATTTCTTGTAAAATTCTTCAAGCTCCTGAGCAACACTGGCCAAGTTCTTCACAAGAGTCCTGAATTTTCCCTCCTCTGGGTCAATTACATAGATATTGAGCTTGGCATTTTCAAGCTCTCTCCTGTAGATTGGAACTACAAGCTTCCAGTATTTTGAGTAGTCCAAGATTATCAGAAAATTCGCGAATTCCAATCCAACTGAATACGTGAAGTCGAGAAGATCCTTAACAAGTCTTTGTCTGTATTTTATGGTGTCACTTTTACTTTTAGCGTAGACAACGTAGAAACTCTCACCTTCAGGCGGGTTTGTTTTTGCAATGATTTTAATCATATCAGTGTTTTGTGCCACAAATTCATTAAGCATGTCCTCAGGGATGATCTCATCAACATAATTGAACTTCCACGCATCAATGAAAATATTTCTAAAATAGTTTATTGCTTCCTCTGTTCCCATATCAGGTTTAAGCTCTTTAAGATTACTTTCAATTTCTCCAACAAGCCGATACATATGAGAATACCCCCTACGTTAGTATTATACTTCCTAATTCATTTTATGCTCAATGGTATATAATTTTTTTCAACAGTCTTTTTATGATGTGCAAAAGCGGCCTTTGGGAATCAAAAATGCCTTTATTTTGAAAGGTTTTTTCATTCGTTTTGATATTTGAAAGAGGAGACATTGTGTAGGGCAAAAAAGGATTAGGAAAAAATCGGCATAATCCCCAGAGCTAGACCTTGTCCTCGTTACCTCTCTGCCTCATTTTCCCTTAAGGTATGTTCCTCAAAGAACTTTTTCTGTCTCTTCTCTTCCTCAATCTTTTGCTTGAGAACTTCATAAGTTAGCCAGCTAAATTTCTCTTCAGGGATCAGCTCTTTGTACATAATAATAAGATCAGCTGCCGCTGCTGCGTGTCCATCATCTAATAAGCGCTCAATAATCTCAGTTAAAAACTCACTTTTTTGATTATTCAAAAGATCATCAAAAAACGTCCCAAAATTGTTTCTTAACTCTTTAAGGAGATCTACCTTGCCAGGAAGCTCGCCTTCCTTAGATTTTTTAGTTCTAAGCTCTTTAGCGACATCAAGTACTTTTTCTACAAGTTCTGGATTTAATTCAAAAAGAGTATCTAAAAAGAACGAGCTTGCCAATACAATGTCTGAATAAGAGTAAGTTTTTTTGTAAGTATTATTAGTGGTCTTTTTTATCTTGTCTAAAGCGTTGTATGCATCTTCAGTTAATCTAACCACTTTCCCGAAATCTTTTTTCATACAAATCACCAGAAAAGTATTAATTTGAACTACTTAAAAATATTTCTAAGTCATACTTTCTTTTTTAGGAGAGCTTGATATGCTGGTCCTTTTCTTTACATATTCCTAATAATCTTAATATATTTTACAATTTATTTCGAGACATATGTTCAACAATCGAAAAAACAATATTTATTATAGGGTTCTGATTTGGTTTATGTTAAAGGGGGTGTGAATGATGTCGGGAAAACGAACTCTCTATGAAATATACCTTCAAGATGCCCTCTCTTTCGAGAGGAAGTACACTGAAGATTACATCGAAGAAATCAAAACAGCCTTCGGGCCAATACCGCTCGAAGAAAAAGCAGAATTCTTGAGAATAATAAGGCAAAAGCACCTCTCAAGAATCTTCGCACTAACAGCACTAGCCGCAACAAAACCAACCCCAGAAGAATTCAAAAAACTCGCACCAAACGCAATCATGCACCTAGGAGACGTGATAAACTTCATCGAAATTTACCACAAAATCCACAAAGAAGAACCAAACCAATACGCCAACCAGCTCAAAAAACTAATCAAAGAAATGCCCCGCACAAAAACCGAACTTTACTCCTACTACTCAGCCCCAAGCGAAGTTGAAGAATACCTCGAAAAACACTTGGGAGTAACCCTAGCCAACCAAATACTCCTAAACGACAACGACCCAGACAACACTGCATA
>LGET01000157.1 GCA_001507935.1 Thermococcales archaeon 44_46 | reverse complement strand
AAAGTCTCATGCGAATTGTGTAACACCCAATGAAGAGTTCAGCCTTACCTGAGTCGTGATGATGGAGTGACGGACTGAGGGGTGTAACCTATGGAAGAGGTTTACAGGCCTTTAATAGCGAGCATCCTTGGAAACGTTCTTTTGGCTATTCTGAAGGTTTTTGTTGGGTTCTTATACTCCAGTTTGGCTTTGATTTCCGATGGTATACACTCTCTCTCGGATGTTGCGACAAGTATCGTGGGCTACTTCGGGGTTAAGATCGCATCAAAGCCTGCCGATAAAACCCATCCCTTCGGCCATTCCAGATTTGAATCCCTGTTTGCCTTTTTTATAGGCATATTGCTCTTTCTGGTTGCTTATGAGATAGCCAGAGATGCCCTGAAAAGAATCTTCAGCGGGCATGTTATTGAAGTGAACTCAGTCATGCTTGCCGTTGTTGTGATTTCTATTGTCTCAAAGGAAGCAATGACCCAGTACGCCCTTAGAGTGGGAAAGAAGCTCAACAACCAGATACTTATTGCGGATGCCTATCACCACAGGAGCGACGCATTAAGCAGCGTAGCCGTGCTTATCGGTCTGCTCCTTCAAAGGTTTGGCTTTACCTACGGAGATGCTTTAGCAGGACTTTTCGTGGCTCTGCTGGTAGGGAAAGTGGCAGTTGAGATAGTCTTCAAGAATGTGAACTACCTAACGGGAACTTCTCCACCCTTCGAGCTCTGTGAAAAAATTAAAGAAACTGCACTCAGCGTTGAGGGTGTTGTTGGGGTGCATGACCTGAGGGCACACTACGTCGGTCCAAAGCTGCATGTTGAGCTGCACATAGAAGTTCCCCCACATTTCACCCTTAAAGAGGCACATGACATAAGCGAAGAAGTTAAAAGGAGAATCGAAAAGATTGAGGAAGTTGAGGTAGCGTTTGTCCATGTAGATATCAAAGGGATAACGGAGTGAGAGGAATGAAACTTGAAGAACTCCTGCAGAAGATAGTTCACCAAGAGAACGAGCTTTACAACCTCTACAAGCTTGGAGAGACTTTTGCTACCTATGAATACCCCTCCTTAATCGAACATTTCCAGTGGCTTGCAAGTGAAGAGCTGAGGCACAGAAATACAATTGAGAAGTTCAGCAGTGAGAAGACTCTGGAAAAAACCGCGGTTATAGATTACGTGGATTCTTTAAGCCTGGAGCCATACTTCCAGGATGAGAGGGCCGAACCGCAAACCCTAACGGATCTTGTTTTAGAAGCGCTCATAAGGGAAAAACACAGTTATGAGCTCTATAAAAAGCTAAGCCAGATACTCAGCGGTTCTCTAAGCGAGATATTCAGAATGATGGCTCAAGAAGAGCTCAAACATGCTTACAGGCTGAAGATTATCTATGAGGGTTTGGAAGAATAGTTGGATAAAATATCCGACTTGGGGGTTTTTCTACTCTTTATTATTCCGACGGGCTCTGTCTTCAATATTTGTCATCTTGGCAATCCACACCGGGGCAAGGTATATTTACCTTACCTGCTCATTATTTCCTACCGATACTTTTACTATGGTACTGCGGAATAGTAAAATAATACGACAGGGGGGTTTATATGCCAGTTGAAAAAGTGATGAAAAGAGATGGCCGGATAGTTCCTTTCGATGAGAGCCGTATAAGATGGGCTATACAAAGGGCAATGTGGGAAGTTGGGGTAAGGGACGAGAATCTTCTCGATAAGATTGTAAAGGATGTTGTTAATAGAATAAATGAGCTTTATGAGGGGCAGACCCCCCACATAGAGAACATTCAGGACATAGTAGAGCTAGAGCTGATGAGAAATGGCCTTTTTGATGTTGCCAAAGCTTACATAATCTACAGGAAGAAGAAAGCAGAGATTAGAGAAGAGAAAAGGAGAATACTCAACAAAGAGAAGCTCGACGAGATAGACAAGCGCTTCTCAATAAATGCCCTTAGAGTTCTGGCAAGCAGGTACCTCATGAAGAATGAGGAAGGAAAAATAATTGAAAGCCCAAAACAGTTATTTGAGAGAGTTGCCACTTTAGCCGCAATTCCCGATCTCCTGTATGACGAGAGAGTGTTCTCCAAAGATGGAGGATACACGCAGGATTTGAAGAGAGTTGAATACTATCTCCAAAACTTTGGGGAGTTTGATGGTAAATACAGCATAGGCCGCTTCAAGCTCAATAAGTATCATTTTGAGCGAATGGTAAACCTCTACAGGGAGCTGGCAGAGAAGGGAAAAATGAAGGTAAGCATTGACGAGTTTTTGAACATGCTTGAAAGAGGGGAGTTCGACAAATACGAAGAGGTCGTCGAGGAGTTCTTTAACTTGATGGTCAACCAAGTTTTCATGCCCAACACTCCAGCACTCATAAACTCTGGAAGGCCGTTGGGAATGCTTTCTGCATGTTTTGTTGTGCCAATAGAGGATGACATGGAGAGCATAATGAAAGCAGCTCATGATGTAGCTATAATCCAAAAAATGGGTGGCGGTACTGGTTTGAATTTCTCAAAACTCCGTCCAGAGGGAGATTTGGTTGGAACGACGACTGGAGCAGCATGTTTTACTGGAGACACTAGAATACTTACGGAAAAGGGTTTCATACCAATCAAAGAAATAGTACACGGGGAAAAACCAAGGATAGTCACCCACGCAGGCCTGAAGAGCATTATTGAGGCGTACGATAATGGAGAAATGGAAGTGTTCAGGGTCGTTACTGAAGATGGTTATGAAGTTAAGGTTACTGAAGATCACAAATTCCTTGTCTTTGATGAGAACGGAACGCCAATCCTTAAGCCCCTCAGGGAGTTAAACATTGGTGATTACATCTACATACTTGCATCCGAATGGGAGAGTAGTGAATACATCAGACTAAAAACAGATGTTGAACTTAAGAGCAAAGGCTACGATGTTAATTTACCAGAAATACTCGATGAGAGGCTCGCTTACCTCCTTGGAATAATATATGCTGATGGTCACATTAGACACTATTTCGAAAATGGAAGAAGAAAGAATTCTAAAATAGAAATCTATCTGAATAAAACAGAAACCGAGATAAAGGAGAAAGTTAAAAAGTATTTCACGGAACTCTTTGGCATAGAACCTAAGGAGTTCCTCAGGGAAGAGAGCAACAAGTTAACACTGGTGATACCCTCAACTAAGATTGTGAGATTCCTTGAAATAAACGGTCTTTCAAAAGATAAATCTGAGAACATACGTGTGCCCGACGCCATTTTCAGGAGCAACCCTCCCGTTATGGCCGCTTTCTTAGCTGGATTCTTTGACGGGGACGGTTCAGTAGATCAACACTATAGAATAGCTTTCAAGTCTATTTCAAAGGATTTTATAAAAGATGCACAACTTCTGTTAATAGCTCTTGGAATAGTAACGAGCATACAAGAGTATTCTCCTTCCACTCCCGGTCACCAGACTGTTTATACCCTCAGAATCCAAACAAAGGATATGAAACTTAAAGCGTTTAGTATCTTGAAGGAGTCAGTTAAGCTCTCGAAAATGGCAGATGAAGCCATAGATAACCTAAAGGAAAACGGAAAGAACAAGAAATTCTCATTCCCGTTCAATGCAATATATCGTATAAAGAACCCAGAAACCCGAGCAAAAATACAGCGAGATTACAAACTTCTTGCTTACAACTCGAAAGTCACTCACAGGGCATTCATAAAGAAGATACTGGAGCTAAAAGATGAGCTTAGGCTTGAACCGGAAGAAGTAGAGTATTTCGAAATGCTCTCAAAGTTATATCCCACAAAGATTTCAAAGATAGAACCTCTCGGAAAGGCTCATGTTTACGATCTTCAGGTTGAGTACGTTCATCTCCTTACTGGGAACGGAATTTACACCTCTAACAGCGGACCCGTATCGTTCATGCACCTCATCGATGCCGTTAGCGATGTAATAAAGCAGGGTGGAGTGAGAAGAGGAGCGAACATGGGAATCCTTGAGGTCTGGCATCCAGATATTGAGAAGTTCATCCATGCAAAAGAGCAGAATGTTGGAACAAACGTTTTAAGCAACTTCAACATAAGCGTTGGGCTGTGGGCTGATTTCTGGGAAGCCCTCAAAGAAGG
>LGET01000156.1 GCA_001507935.1 Thermococcales archaeon 44_46 | reverse complement strand
CCGGAGTTCGTTGATGAGGTTATTGTGGTTGACGATGGAAGCACAGATAACACTTCTGAGGTTGCAAAGAGTTATGGAGTGGAAATAATCCGGCTTGAGGAAAATCAAGGCAAAGGAGTGGCAATGAGAGAAGGGATCAAGAATGTAAGCGGAGACATTGTGGTTTTTATGGATGCAGATGGCCAGCACAATCCAGAGGAAATTGAGAAGCTCCTCTATCCGATTTTGAGAGGGGAGGCAGACTTTGTTATAGGCTCTCGGCTGATAAAGGCCCAGGGGAAAAGACCACTTATAAGAAAGATAAGCAACTTTCTGAGCACTGGCTTGATAAGATTCAAGCTGGGTATTGATGTCAAGGACACCCAAAGCGGGTTTAGGGCCATTAAACAGGAATTTTTACCGGAGATAGAGAGTAAAAGGTATGAGGTTGAGACGGAAGTTCTAATAAAAGCCGTGAAAAAGGGAGCGAGGGTTAAGGAAGTCCCGGTGGAGAGAATCTATGGGGTTGAGACAGGCCATTTTAGGCTTGAGGATGTTCTGAGATTCATCCGCTCCATTATCAAGTACTGAGGTGAGCACATGGAGGGAGCAATATTTGAAGCGATAAAGCTTGCTGTCACAAAGATCCCAGATGACGTTGTTGAATCCCTGCAAGAGGCTTACAAAAAGGAAGATAACCCAGTTGCAAAGTTCAACCTCGAAAACATTTTGAAAGCCGTTGAAATTGGAAAGCGAGAGCAAATCCCTGTATGCCAAGATACCGGAACAGTGACTTTCTTCGTAGAGGCTGGAATCGAAAGCCCATACTTAAGAGAAATCAAAGAGGCAATAGCTTCAGCTCTGGAAAAGGCAACGAAGGAAATCCCCCTAAGACCAAACTCCCTCGATGTAGTTACGAACAAAAACGTTGGGAACCTCCCGATTATTCATTGGGAGCTTGTAAATGGCGACAAGATAAGGGTAGCAATCCTCCCAAAGGGTGGAGGTAGCGAAAACTGCTCTGCCTTAGCAATGCTTACTCCCGCAGAAGGCTTTGAAGGTGTGAAGAGGGCTGTAATTAATAGAGTTAAGGAATGCGGCGGAAAGCCCTGCCCCCCAGTAATCATAGGAATCGGGATTGGGGGAAGCTCTAACACGGCCTTAAAGCTTGCCAAAAAAGCCCTGTTAAGACCCGTAGGAGAGAGGCACAAAGACAAAAGGGTAGCAAAATTCGAGGAGGAGCTGCTTGAAGAGATAAACTCCCTCGGAATAGGCCCCATGGGGATTGGGGGAAGAACAACTGCTCTAGACGTCAAGGTTGAGATAGCCTATAGACACCCGGCTTCATTCCCTGCTGGAATCGTTTTCCAGTGCTGGGCTCATAGGAGGGCTTTTCTGGAGATAAGCTCAAACGGAGATGTGAGAATATGGCAGTGAAGCTGAGAACACCCCTAAATGAGAAGGAGGTATTAAAGCTCAAAGCCGGGGACTTGGTTTACCTTTCCGGAGTAATATACACGGCAAGGGACTTGGCACACAGGAAAATACTTGAGGAGGGAGCGCCTTTTGATTTAAGAGGAGCTGTTATCTATCACTGCGGCCCCATAGTACAGAAAGAGAGCGGAAGATATAGGATAGTCTCCGCGGGCCCAACAACAAGCGCGAGAATGAACAGACACCTCGAAAAAATCCTAAGCATGGGAATCAAAGGCATCATAGGGAAAGGCGGGATGAATCCAGAACCCTTTAAAGAACATAGGGCAGTTTACTTTGCATTTACTGGTGGTGCTGGCTCTCTGGCTGCAAAGAGCGTAAAAAGAGTTTTGGACGTTTACTGGCTTGAGGAGCTTGGAATTCCTGAGGCGGTTTGGGTTCTAGAGGTTGAGGACTTTCCGCTCATAGTGGGAATAGACGCTTTTGGGAACTCCTTATACTCTAACCCCCGCTGAGAACTGGCATGACCTTTATTTCATCCCCTTCCTCAACTACTGCATCTCCCCTTGCGGGCTTGCCGTTGATGAGGATTATCTTGTCATGGAATTCGTCATACCTTGGGATTAGCTCCCTAAGTATCTCATCCACGGTCTTGGGCCTGTCGAGCTTTATCTCAAGCTCTCTAGCTTTGGCAAGATGAGCAAAAGCTCCCATAAGCCTGATTTTCACCATATGCATCACCACAGATACTATTCTCTGTCAGCTGATAAATTTTGTTGTCCTTTTTACTTTGTTTTGTTGTTTGTTGTTTTTACTTTTGTCTTTTCGTTTTTTCCAATGGTAAATTATATATAGTTTGAGGGCTTATTACTTATGAAAATTTCCTCATGCTTGGGGGGGCGAATGAGAAAGATAATTGTGCTGGTAGGAATTTTATTTTTTGTATCCCTAAATTGGTGATGAAAATGAGAAAGAGCGTTATTTGGGTGGCGGGTCTATTGTCCATTTTGGTAGTTGCACTCTTAGGTTACTCTTATGAAGCACCGGATATTCAAAAAATACAATCAAAACTGGAACAGATCCCCACGGAGGATTACATCTATGTAGAAAATGCGACCCTATATGCAGTTCAAAACGCCTCCACAGGCATTGAGCGTATAACTGCTTACCATCTAATATACCTCAAAAAGTCTAAAGGGAAGTATACCTTCAATGGCTCCGTAAGGTACTATGTAAATGGGGCTTATAAGTATGGATACTCAATTTATTTTGAATTTTTCGGAGGTAATGTCTCAGGGTACGTAAACGTTAATGGTACAATGTATGACATAAAAGACAAAGAATGGGAAAAAATAACAGGAATAACAAGGGAAGAACTAATACAACGGGAAATATACTCTTCATTCCGGATAGAAAGGTTGAAAATCTTATTAAATGAGTCCAAGTGGCAGCTAAAGCAGAGGAGACTATTCTCTGGAACTTATGAATTCAAGGGAGTTTATAAGGATTCTAAGGTCGAGCTTATAACTAACCGCCAGATATCCAAGATAACCATCAACATAGAAACTCCCTACGGATCCAAAATCCACAAAGAACTGATATTGGAGAACAAGTTATCATGAGCATGATTACCTTACTTGAACTTTTTTCATTTTCTTTTGAAAATCTCTTTTCAAAACAAGAGAAGTCAAGAAGCCCAAGAGACAAAAAAGATAAAGAAAAAAGCTCACTCGAGCTTCGTAACCTTCTCAAGCTCTGGGATGACGAACTCAAGGTTGAGCTCCTTAAGTGTCTCCTTCTTTGGAATACCCCTCTCGTCCCAGCCCCTGAGCTTGTAGTATTCGCTGAGTAGAGCGTCATACTTGTCCTTCTCAAGGTGCTGACCTTTGTATGGGCCGCTCTTAAGGCCTTCTTTGAACCACCTCTCAGGCGGATAGTCCATCTCTCTGCCCCAGTTGCCGTTGTATTCTCTAACCCAGTAAGCCCTAATGAGGGCGTAAACTCTATCGGCTGCCTTGTAGAGGTCGTCCCATGTGTACTTAACACCGGTGATTGCTTCGAGAAGCTTCGGATAGTAATCCAAGCTTAGGCCAACTTCAACCCATGGCAATCTACAGGCAGTGAGCATCTCAAAGAGGCCACCTCTAAGTCTCTGGAGCTCGATAACCTTTGCGGCCTTTTCTGGGTCGTAGGTTATCTTGTACTCAACTTTCTGGGCCTTTTCGCCTTCAATTGGTGCGGTACCAATTTCCCATGCAATGACCCACGCTTCCTTGTGGTGAGCACCGATTGAACTAGTTCCATATGACAAGGCCATTGCCGGATAGATGTAACAGTTGTAACCGCTGACCTCAAGACCTTTTACGTGCATTGCAAAGTCTTTGGCACCAAGTTTTTCACTCATAGCTTTGACACCTTCGGCAGCGAGGTTTCCAAGTTCTCCTCTTCTGTAGGCTATGTCCAATGCAAGCTGCTTGGCCTTCTTGAAGTCACCAAATTCTGGAGCATCGTCATCTTTTATTATGCCCTTCTCCTTAGCTTCCATCACGTAGGATATCGCGACTCCCAGCGAGATTGTATCAAGGCCCATCTCGTCGGCAATTCTGTTGAGAACTGAGACCTCGTTAAGCTTTCCTATGCCAAGGTTTGAACCCAATAGGGCGACGTTTTCATAGTCCAGCTCACT
>LGET01000155.1 GCA_001507935.1 Thermococcales archaeon 44_46 | reverse complement strand
TTGAGTCTGTGATCCCATCTGGGGATCACGACAACCACCCGAAAGAATTCAGCAAAAACCCTAATAAAGGTTACTATAAACACGCCCAACAAGTAGATAAAATCTTTGAGGCTATTTTAAAGTTTGATAATGGAGAAGTTGACGATAAAAAAAGCAAAACCCGAAATATCCAACTCTACGGTGGGGAACCCCTCCAAAAGAGACTCTATGAAATGATTGAGTACATTCTTGAAATTGGCTCATCATATGGGTATAGATTTATAATTATGACGAACGCTATTGATTTAAATCATTATTTGCCCCTTCTTGAATCTTACAGGGATTTAATAGCTTTGATACAAACAACCATTGATGGTCCAAAAGAAATCCATGATGCGTATCGATATGATGGAGCATTCGAGAGAACAACCTCAAACATAGAGAAAGCTATCGATGCGGGATTTAGAGTTGATTTGAGAACAAATGTCAACAAAGAAAATTATAAATGCTTGGAAGAACTTGCAAAATTTTATATTGAAAAAGGTTGGACAAACAAAGAAAATGTCAGATTTTATTTAGCCCCCGTTAGGGGAAAATTTGGTCCCTGCTATTTTAACCCAGATTTGTCCTACGATGAAATCTTAAATCTATTTAAAAGTGAATTGATAACTAAAGTTTTTGGGATATTTAATGGCCTCTTTGTCAAGTTCTATGAGGGAATCTGGATTCCACAGTTCTATAACTGCCCAGCCCATTACAGGCAGATATTTTATGATCCCTATGGTGATTTATACACGTGCATGAGTGCTCTGAGAACAAAAGAACTTAGGATTGGAAAATACTACCCGAGTCTTGAACTAAATGAGAACTTTCAGTTATACAGAAAACGAAATATTTTCAACATTGAAAAATGCAGAACCTGCGAATTTGCTCTGCTCTGTGGAGGAGGATGTAGCTACAATGCATTTCTAAGGGCAGGTAATTTAACCAATCCCGACTGCTATAGCATGGAAATATTAAAGGAAAAGTTTTTCAATTTGTTTCAAGATAGAAACGTCTTATATTACTATTTTAGAGTCAAATGATAGTCCACAGCAGAGGCATAATATTTTTAAGGCAATGACTATCTATTCAGATAAAGATGAAGCCTTTATGGATAGGGTAATAGCATGTGGTTTAGTTTTTATTCTCATAACTGCCACATTTGGGTGCATATCATATCTCCACTCAACGACCACAGTTCAACAAAAAGATACTGCAATCCCTGTACAAACACTAGAAAATGCCAGCCTTATTAATGTTGCGGTTTACAAAGACTGGCTCCACAATTCCACACAATATTTCGAAATCTATTATCCAAAAGAAGTTTATGAAAACCCAGTATTGCAGTCAAAACTCAACATGCTCATCCTTGGTGCAGACAGCACCTATGAAAGCTATTCCAAGATTTTTGGAACCGAACCACAAAAAGCAAAAATCTATCTCTACCCCTCAAAAGAAGAGCTCGAAAACATTACAGAGAAAAACACCCTCTGGTTTGTGGATTATCAGAAAAGGGAGATACACATTGCTCTAATTGAAGAGACTGGTATGTATTTATCGTTTGAAATTGTTCCGGCGCTCTTAGAATTTGCGGCAGGCAAAACACTTCCAGATGCACTTGCCGTTGGATTTGGAGTGCTGAACTTCAAAATACCAATGAGCCTTCAAGAGAAAACGACAAAATACGTAAGTATAAACCAGTTAAACTCCCTAAACCTTAGGGAAAATTACAACGAAACCTTATATACTGAAGCCGGAGATTTGTTGAGATACATTGCAGATACTCACGGTCCGCAGGTTCTTATAAAAGTTTTAAAAGAGGGCAACATCCCAGAAATCGATGAAGGAAAGTTCCGGGAATTTCTGAATGCTGAAGATCGTGAGAGAAGCAATATAGGAAAGACTTTCATCACTTTAGACATCAGCATGCAGAAGAAGAAATTTGAGGGAGTTGTAAGCTACAACAATGTCACTTCACAGCTATACATATACTTCAGAAGAGTTCCGAGAATTAACATTAAAGAAATTAAAGTGAACGGCGAAAATGTTGACTTCATCCAGAGTTTTGCACTAATTATTCCCATGAAAGACTTCAAAAATGGGAGCATAGAAATTAAATACAGCGGGGACTACTCAAAAATAGAGAAAATTGCACCTAAAAGGGGATACATAGAGGGACAAATTAAAGAGGAGATTGCATTTTTAAGAGGAACATTCTTGAGACCCATGCTAAACTCCGTCGAGCTGTTTAAAGCTATAGAGGTTAAGGCTAAAACTGATAAAGGAACAGTAATAGCTCCAGGTGAATTAATTTCCTCTGGAGGAACATTTATCTGGAGAATTTCATTCCCTCGTGGCTTTACCGGGGTAATTCCAATCTTTGCCGGGGAGTTTAAGAAGATGGAGCTAATGAACGGCTACTTAACGGTTTACTACATGGGAATTGATGACGAAACCGCAGAGAGGTACGCCAACCTTACCGCAGAAATTCTGGACTTTGGAGTAAAATATTTTGGAAAACCAGGATATGAGAAAGTTAAAGTTGTTTACCCCAATGAAATGAGCATTTCAAGTTTAATGCTCGACACCCTTGCATACTCCCATAATCCCATACGCTACAAATACGGCTACACCTATGAAATAGCACACTGGTGGGTTCCTGGAACGGTGACATTTGACACAAACATGAGCCAGTTCTGGTTCAATCTTGCCTTTCCATGGTACTACTCTCTAAAATACGCCCAAAACATTTCACAAGAAAGTTACCGAGAATTAAGGAACTATGGGATTTCAAAATATCACAAAACAACAAATTACGGAGAGAAAGATATTCCATTAGTGGAAGTGTGGAAAGTATGGAGAACAGATATCAACCTTTACTATGCTGTTGGTGCATATAGGGGAGCCTTGGTTCTTGAAAAGCTTGAAGAACACACAAGCAGAGAGATATTTTTCCAATCTCTTAGAGAGTTCTTTGAAAAATACAGATTCAAAGAAGGAGATTTAAACGATTTTGTAGCAATATTAGAAAAGAACTCAGGAAAACCAGTTAAGGAACTCTTCCAAAATTTGACAACAAGCACAGGATTGCCTTAGTTCTTCAATTTTTAATCACTCATTTCTTAGCTTTCTTCCTTCCTCCAGTTCCCTTCTCAGAGTTCTTGCCTCAAACTCTGCATCTTTTGCTCTAAATACCTTGGCTATCCTTTCGATTGCCTCAAGTTTCCTAATTATGCCATCAAGCCATGTAAAGATATCCCCAGGATAAAGCACAAGGGAGTACTGTCTTCTGAAGTAGTCTGCAATCTGTGTTGGGTGCTTTCCTTGTCTTCTGAGCTCGATTATCGTGTATGAAACCCGCTCCATGGCATATTCCGTACATTCTTCTTCCTCGCACATAAAGAAATCTTGGTAAATCAGAAACAGCTTGTCCTGCACGTTTGGACTGACCTCCGGCAGAACTTTTTCGAGCTCCTCTAGAATAGAGGCAAAGCTTGGAGAAAAAATGTTGCTGCTCAGCTTTCCTCTTACGGCACTTTCAAGTTCTCTCTGGAGTGTTCCGGTGAGATAAACGTTCTCAAATGGCAGAAGCTTAATTGCTATCTCCCTTGGGTGTCTCTTGAAGAGATTTTCCCTTATAAACTGAGCTTCCCTCGGAAGGAGAAAACTCATGCTTACTGCTCTTCCATAGGGGGTAACGCTCACAATCTTGCCCCTCAGTTTTACAAAGTCGAACTCCTCAAGCTTCTCAAGGACTTTCTCGGCATTTTGATTTGCCCCAAGGCAGAGGCTCTGCACCTCTTCAACATCGTCAAGGTAAGAGAAAACACAAGAATGAGCCAGAACCTGATCTTGCTCCAGCTCATCACTCCATTCAACGTGAACAGGTTCAATTGGTGCAGTCAAAAGCTTAAACGCCACCTCATCTTCACTTCCTTCCATCTGAGCAGAATACTTTCTACCGGGCTCCACTATGAGATAAACCTTGCCCTTTTCGTGATACAAAGGCCTACCAGCCCTTCCAAGCATCTGGTGGAACTCTCTGACGCTTAACCACTTGTTGCCCATTGCCAGGCTTTCAAAGATCACTTGAGAGGCTGGAAAGTCAACTCCCGC
>LGET01000154.1 GCA_001507935.1 Thermococcales archaeon 44_46 | reverse complement strand
AACACAAGTGCAAGAAAAAGTTTTCATTAGATTTGCAGGCTGGAGTGCTGGAGAAACTGAAATGAAGAACTATGAAAGGATGATCAAGGAGTTTGAGCAAAAGAACCCAACTATCGGAGTCAAATACGAAGTAATCACTCAAATGTTCCACGAGAACATTCTCGCTTCATTTGGAGCAGGTGTTGCACCGGACGTATTCTATGTGGACAGTTCATGGGCACCAATATTTATTGACAAAGGAGCGTTGTATCCAATATCCGACCTCGCAGATCAAAGCTTTATTGATAAATTCTACCCATTCTTGCTGGAGCCCTTTAAGAAAAATGGCAAGCTTTATGGCCTTCCAAAAGATTGGAGTATGTTAGCACTCTTCTACAACAAGAAACTCTTTGAGCAAGCTGGACTGACAAAACCACCTGAAACATGGGAAGAACTTGAAGAGTATGCAAAGATAATTGCTGATAAGACAGGAAAGCCCGGATTGGCGATTTACTTGAGAGGATTCAACAGATATGTACCTGTGGCCGTAAGCAACGGGGCTCCGAAACCATGGTTCGAAAAACCCGAAGATGCCTCATGGTTTGACAATCCAGTAGTTAAAGAAACCCTTGCTTGGTACATAAACCTCTACAAGAAAGGAAAAATCGAGAGAGAGCAGCAGGGATTAACTCCTTACGTAGTAGCCCCCGGAGACGTCGGAGCAGGATGGCTTGGAGATGCATTTGGACAACAACAAGTGGCTATGGTAATTAGTGGAAACTGGATGATACCCTTCTTGGCCGACCAGTTCCCAGACTTCAAGTATGGCGAAGATTGGGACATCGCCCCTGTTCCAGCAGGTAAGAGCGGAAGAGTGACCATGGCATATACAGTCATTCTTGGAATAAATGCCAAAAGCGAACACCCACAAGAAGCTTGGAAATTCGTGGAGTTTCTATTAGGGCCAGAAGGGCAGAAAGAGCTTGTTGTTAAAGCAGGACAAACCCTACCAAGCATGAAGGGCTTTGAAAATGATCCCGACATGTGGCCACAGCACAGAAAAACCCTTTCCTTCAAGTATGACGACATGATCGTATTCCTGTGGGGTCCAAAGTCTGGGCCACTAGAAGGCAAGTTCAGCGATGCAATGGCAGCTGCAATGAGAGGAGAGATGACAATAGATGAAGCTATTGAGGTTATGAAACAGGTCGTGCAAGAAGAGCTAAGTAGCTGAGGTGATTGAAATGTTTTCTTCTTTTTCTTTTTATGAGAAAGCTAGAAATAAGGAGATTGTTGCTGGACTATCACTTATTTCAATCGCAGTTATTCTAAACATAGTTTTTGGATACTTTGCCATGATGTTTGCCCTATATTTAAGCTTCTTTAAGTGGGACTACATTGGAGAGATGCAGTTTGTAGGTTTAAAGAATTTTGAGATAGTAATAAGGGATCTAATAAGAGGCCTTCATGGAGCTCCATATTTACTTTCTCCATTCTATACCGGATTGAAAAATATCCTTATTTACACCGCCATAGTTGTTCCAGTTCAAACCTTTCTCGCAATAGTTTTGGCGGCTTTTGCAAATCAGAAGATTAAAGGACAACAGTTTTTTAAGGTGTCCTATTTTCTCCCCGCTACGACTTCATCCGTTATAGTAGCATTGATTTTTATCTGGCTGTTTATGAAAAATGGTTTTATTAACTTCGCCCTTGCCCACATCATCCCCGGCTTCCAGCCAATAGATTGGATAAACAGCAGAGAGTATCTGCTTTTGGCAATAGCCATAGTGGCAATATGGGGAACAAGTGGACACTTTATGGTATCCTTCCTAGCAGCAATGCAGGCAATTCCAAAAGAAATATATGAAGCGGCGATGCTCGATGGGGCAGGGCCTATAAGAAGATTCTTTTTTATAACAATTCCAATGCTAAGGCCAATGATAGTCTACGTTGTAGTTATGGGATTGATAGGTGCCCTTCAAATGTTTGACCTAGCATGGGTAATGGCCGGAGCTAATGGAGGCCCTGGAGGCGCTGGGTATACAGTGGCACTAGACATCTATAACGAAGCTTTCACTAGGATTAGACCGGGAGTAGCGGCTGCAAAAAGCTGGTTCTTATTCGCGATAATCTTTACGACCACATATCTCTTTCAGAAAAAGTACGGGAGGGCCATGAGATGACTCCCAAGGAAAAAGAAAGGCTAATAAGGCGCATTTGGATTGTCATAACATACGTTGTGCTCTTAACGTTTGCCCTTGTTTATCTAATGCCATTCATAAGATCACTCGTTGCGTCCTTTATGACATGGGCGCAAGCTTCAAGGTATCCTCCAGAGTGGATACCCAATCCTTTTACACTGGAGAACTATCAAAAGCTGTTTAGACTAGAGCTCTTCCCGCGTTGGATTAGGAATACCGCTCTCTATGCTGGATTAATCGTCGCAGGAAACGTAATGTTCACGAGCATGGCCGGATATGCATTTGCTAGGTTGAAATTCCCAGGGAGAGATGTAATATTCTCGGCATTACTATCACTTCTCATGATACCAATGTTTGTAACGCTCGTTCCAAACTACATTATAATCTACAAGCTCGGCCTAATAGACAATATCTTCGGACTCGCCCTGCTCGGAATAACTAATGTCTCCAGTATCTTCCTAATGAGGCAGTATTTTATGTCCCTTTCAAACGAGATATTTGAAGCCGCCCGTTTAGATGGCTGTGGACCAATAAAAGCATTCTTCTACATTGCCCTTCCGCTGGCAAAGCCGGCTTTGGGCGCCGTGGCAGTTTATCAATTTTTGGGTTCTTGGAACGCCTTTATCGGACCTCTTATATTCTTAAGATCTCCAGAAAACTTCACACTTCCGGTAGGGCTTAGCTTTGCTTTCCAAAGGGCAATGTGGACGGAATACACACCAATAATTGCGGGTTCTTTAGTTGCGTCAGCACCCACTATAATACTCTTCCTTGTATTGAACAAATACCTGATTAGGGGTATAGTTGTTACAGGAGGGAAAGGCTAATGGCGAGAGTTCTGCTGAAAAATGTTACAAAAAAGTTCGGTAATGTGATAGCCGTTAACAAACTCAATCTGGAGATAAAAGACGGAGAATTTATGGTTTTGCTTGGGCCTAGCGGATGTGGAAAATCAACCACATTGAGAATGATCGCCGGGCTAGAAACGCCTACAGAAGGCGAGATATGGATTGGAGAACAGCTAGTAAATGAGATAGACCCAACTAAAAGAAACACCGCAATGGTGTTCCAGAGCTATGCACTATACCCCCATATGACTGTCTTTGGAAACATAGAGTTCCCACTGAAAATGGCAAGAGTCCCAAAACAGGAAAGGATTAAAAAGGTAAAGGAAGTCGCAGAATTTTTAGGCATAAGTGAACTGTTGAACAGAAAACCCAGTGAACTAAGTGGTGGTCAGCAGCAGAGAGTAGCATTGGCTAGGGCACTTGTAAGGGAACCAGAAGTGTTTCTGCTTGATGAGCCATTGAGTAATTTAGACGCAAAGATAAGAACCCAAATGCGTTTTGAGCTCAAAAAACTTCTAAGCTATGAGCTTAAAATAACAACAATCTACGTCACCCACGATCAGGTTGAGGCCATGACAATGGCCGACAGGATAGCGGTCATGAACAGGGGGGTTCTCCAGCAGGTTGGCACTCCAGATGAGATTTTCTATAAACCATCAAACACGTTCGTTGCCACCTTCGTCGGAAGTCCTCCAATGAATCTAATCGAAGGAGAAATCCTCAAAAAAGACAATAAGGTTATTTTTGATGCTGGAGAATTCTCTTTGGAGCTTCCAGAAGATGTAGGTATAGAAGGAAAAGCTGTGTTGGGCTTTAGACCTCAACACGTCCAAATTGCTAAAGAAGAGAAAGCAGGCTTTGTGAGAGGCAAAATACTAGGAATAGAGAAGCTGGGGGTAGAAAGCTACGGTCACGTAACTTACGGGAATTTAGAGATAGTTATTCAGCTTCCCGAGGAAGTAGGGAGCAACATCACCGAAGTCTACTGGAAACCAAAGGAGGATAGGATATACATTTTTGACTCCAAGACGAAGAAACTTGTTTATGGTTAGCTTCTCTGCATTACTTCCATTCAAATTTCAATTTCTTTAAGGGGTGAGGTTATGAGGGTAGCTATGATAACTCCCCATGGTGACCCACTCGGAAAGCTCGGCGGAGGTTCTCCAGGACGGATACGACGGCTTCCTGATTGACCCGAGGGACTCAAGGGAGATGGGGAAGAAAATAGCGTTCCTCCTT
>LGET01000153.1 GCA_001507935.1 Thermococcales archaeon 44_46 | reverse complement strand
ATTGAAGAAAGCCAGAGAAGACTCATGAAAACAAAGGAAGAGCTTAGGGCAGTCTCTGAAGAAATCGAAAAAAGCAAATCTGCAATAGAAAGATGGAAGAAGAGAAAAGAGGTCCTTCTCAAAGAAATACAGGAAAAAGAAAAAGAAAGAAACGAACTAATTCTAAAGCTGGCGGAGATAGATAAGAACTTCTCAATAGCTAAGGAAGAATTCGACAGCGTTGAAAAAGAGCTCGAACAATCGAAGAAGGACTACTATCTCAAAGAAAGTGAAATAGGAAAAATGCACGATGAAATCGAGAGAATCAAGACAAGAAATGCTCAAAATTCCGCAAAAAGACTGGCACTCAAGAGCAAAATTGAAGAAACAAGAGAAGAAATTGAGAAGAAAAAAGCCGAGCTGTCAGAAATAGAGGGGAAGATGGAAAAAACTACCAGCAGGCTAAGAAAGATTGAGAAAGAGCTGGAAGAAAAGCAGCAAAAGCTGGAAAAACTTCTTCCCGAAATTAAAAAATTAAACGAAGATTTGATAAAGGCTGAGGCACAGAGGGAAATCAGCGGCAATAAGACGCTTGAAGCATTGAAGAAAGCGAACATTCCCGGAATTTACGGCTCTCTGGCAGAGCTTATAAAAGTCAGGGATGAGAGCTATCTCACCGCTGTTGAAGTCGCCCTCGGCTCTCATGCTGACAACGTGGTTGTTGAGGATGATAAAGTTGCAGAGAAAGCGATAACCTTCCTCAAGAAAAACAGGCTTGGAAGGCTCACGTTTCTCCCGTTAAACAAAATAAGGCCGCGCAAGCTTGCTGAAACGTCAAAAGGAATTCCGGTCATGGACGTTATTGAATA
This sequence comes from Thermococcales archaeon 44_46, assembly GCA_001507935.1. GTDB lineage: Archaea > Methanobacteriota_B > Thermococci > Thermococcales > Thermococcaceae > Thermococcus_A. Next base: position 3,437 of record LGET01000153.1, on the reverse strand, counting down.
TGACCCAAGGTTTAAAAACGCGGTTTCATTTGCCGTTGGGGATACTTTGATAGTCACCGATATGAACGAAGCCAGAGAGGTTGGAATTGGAAAGGTTAGAATGGTTACTCTTGAGGGAGAGCTCTTAGAGAGAAGTGGAGCAATTGTTGGAGGATACTATAGACCAAAGGCAAAGCTTGGAGTAAATACGGATGAAATAAAGAGACGCCTGGAGGCTCTGGAAAGAGAGAAAGACTCCCTGGAGTCTCAGATAAATGCCCTTAAAATTGAGCAGAAGGGGCTGGAAAGAGACCTGTTTGAGCTGAGGATGAAAAAGAGCGACCTTTCAAAAGATCTCCAAGTTCTCCAAAAGGAGATGGATAGACTGCTCAATGAGGATAATGCCCTAAAAGAGGAAATCGAAGAGGGAGAAAAGAGGATAAAAGAGCTGGAAGAATTGATTCACCAGACAAAGGGCGAGCTTGCAAAGCTCAGTGGAAGAATAGAGAGACTTGAGAAAAAGAGGGAGAAGCTGAGAAAAGCACTCGACAACCCAGAGGCAAGAGAGCTCAACCAGAAGATAAGGGAAGTGGAGCACGAGCTCAGCGCCCTTAGAGAAGAACTTAGCAAGGTTGAGTCAAAGCTTGAGAACCTCGATGTCAGGATCAACGAGGAGCTCATCCCAAGAAAAGCCGCTCTGGAGGAAGAGATCGAAGGGCTGGTAAACAGAATAAACGCCTTCAAGGCCAGCATAAGCAAAAACGAAGAAAACATTGCCAGACTGCAGGAGGAACTTGAGACGCTGCAAGAGGCAGAGGAGGAAGTGAAAGAGGAGCTTAAGCATCTTAGGGATGAAAGAGATAAACTTAGGGAAGAAATCTCCCAGTTAAGAGAAAAGAAGGAAGAGCTCAGAGATGCATTACAAAAACTTAGAATTGAGGCGAATTCACTCAAGATAAGAATCGCTCAATACGAAGCCCAGCTTCGGGAGAAGAACAGGGAGCTCAAGCACCACGACGTTAGGCTTGTCAAGGAGATTCCTCTCGACTTGGAGAAGCTTAGAGAGGAAATAGATGAAATGGAGGAAGAGATTAGAAAGCTTGAGCCAGTTAACATGAAGGCTATTGAGGACTATGAAGTTGTAGAGAGGCGTTACCTTGAGCTCAGATCAAAGAGAGAAAGACTTGAGGCGGAAAAAGACAGCATCGTCGAGTTCATAAATGAAATAGAGGCACAGAAAAAGAATGTCTTCATGAGAACGCTCGAAGCAATTGCAAAGAACTTTTCAGAGCTGTTTGCAAAGCTTTCCCCCGGCGGAGAGGCTAGGTTAATACTCGAAAATCCCGAGGATCCCTTCAGCGGTGGACTGGACATAGAGGCAAAGCCCGCTGGAAAGGAAGTAAAGAGAATAGAGGCAATGAGCGGTGGAGAAAAGGCATTGACAGCATTGGCTTTTGTCTTTGCAATTCAGCACTTTAAGCCAGCCCCGTTCTATCTCTTTGACGAAATCGATGCCCATCTTGACGATGCAAACGTAAAGAGAGTGGCTGACTTGATAAAGGAGGCCTCTAAGAGCAGTCAGTTCATAGTGATAACTCTCAGAGATGTCATGATGGCAAATGCGGACAAGATTATAGGGGTATCAATGCGCAACGGAATCTCAAGGGTTGTGAGCCTAAGCCTGGAGAAGGCAATGGAATACCTGGAGAAGGCAAGGGCGAAGAATGCAAACGCCGCAATCTAGGTGAAAGAAAATGGAACACAAAAGAGAGGAAGAGATAACCCCCATTGACATCCTCCTCCAGCTCGTCACAATGGGTAAGGTAGACCCTTGGAACATAGACATAGTCGACCTTACAGAGAAGTATATCGAGCGGATCAGGGAAATGCAGGATCTCGACTTAAGGATATCCGCCAGGGCAATCTTAGCCGCTTCTATCCTTCTTAGAATGAAAACCGAGGCACTGCTTTACGGCGGTGAAGACGAGGAAGGAGAAGAGGAGGAAGAAGAGAAAATAAGGGTTGAAGTGGAGCCCTATGTTCCTCCTTTGAGAAGGGTGGAGCGCTATTACACTCTAGATGATCTCATAGAAGCCCTTATGGACGCACTGGAAGAAGCGGAAAAGAAAAAACCCAAGAAGAAAAAGAAAGTCGAGATTGAGGAAGAGATATTCGTTGTTGATGACTTCAGAGTGGATATAGAGAAGCACGTTAACAGGCTCTACGAAATAGTCAAGGAGCTCTACGAAGAAACAAAGGAAAAAATACCCTTCTGGGATCTGATATTTGACCCAACGCCCAAGATAGTGGCAAGAACATTTCTTTATTTACTGTTTCTGGCAAACATGGGAAAGGTCGAGCTTATTCAGGAGGAGCCCTTTGGGGAGATATTTGTAGTCCCAACATAGTCCCTTTCTCTCTTTTTTGCCGGCCTGAATGTTATGGCAAGCAGGGGTTCTTCTTCTCCCACATAGATAACTCTCTTCTCCCTGTTTATGTAAAAGTAAAAGATGCCATTGGGAATTTCGCTTAAAAACTTCCGTGGTGTTGTTTTCTTCGCAACCTTTTTCTCTCCCCAGAACACGCACTCATAAGCGTCGTCAATATTTTTGACTTCTTCAAATATCTCCGAAACGGAGAGCTTCTTTCCTTCAAGCTTGGAGCACACGAGGGACTTTCTTTTGTCCGTGAATATAAGGATTCTCTCATTAACCTCAATCTTTTCCGCCCCATTAAGGAAATTCAGAAGAGCTGAGTAAATTTTTTCGCATTTTCTGCTTTTTGAAAGGCGTTTAATTATTCTCTCCTTAGCGTGGTTTGTGAGCAGCATAAGAACACCGAGAAAATTTTAATGGTGCCGGGGGCGGGCTTTGAACCCGCGACCTCCCGGTTTCTCAGGCTCCCCCGAAGGGGAGCAGCCCTATGAGCCGGGCGCTCTGACCAGGCTGAGCCACCCCGGCACTTTCGCATATACCTCTTTGTGTTTTATTTTTAAATCTTTCGCCGTTTTATTAAATGTTTTCAAGGATAAGCTTAAGAAGTTTCTCATCATTTACGGCTATTATGTTTAGCTTTTCAGATGCATTTAGATTGAACTTAAGTTCTCTCCCTTCATCATCGGTTATAATTGCTCCGGCTTCTTTTGCAATTATGTAACCTGCTGCTATGTCTGTAGGTCGAACATAATTTCTTATATCGATTACTCCATCTAAAGAACCCCTAGCAAGATATGCCAGCTCTATTGCAATGGCTCCTAATACCCTAGTTCTCCGAACTTTTTCAACGAGTTTTGCCCCTCTATTTCTGGTGTAAAAACTTATTGAGATAGAATCCTCATTTAAAGGCCTTGTTCTTATCATCTCCCCATTTAAATATGCTCCTTCATTGGGGATACCTTCGTAGACATTTTTTGTAATAAACTCATAAAGCATTGCATATAAAGGCTCATACCCCTTGAA
>LGET01000152.1 GCA_001507935.1 Thermococcales archaeon 44_46 | reverse complement strand
TCGCTTATTCTCATCCTTCTCTGCCACATTCTAAGGCGGTATATCTTTGTTCTAATGCTCCCTGAGATATCACTCCCGTGGATGTCTTTGTTTCTCCAATCGATATCTGTAGAAAGTCCCTTATCATGAAGCATTACAGTTTCTGGTGCCCCTACTCTAGAACGCTTCTCCCTTTGTCCAGGCTCAAAATCCCTCCACTCTGGCCCCAAATCCATAATCTCTTCAGCTAAAACATATCCGCAGTTGGAACAAACAATCTCAGCCCTACTTGGATCATAAATCAAGCTTTCCGAACCACAAATAGGACACCTTTTAATACCCCCAAGTTGAGTCAAAAGCTCTCACCCCCTCTTTTGGGGGGCAGGGCGCTTTTTCTTGACATTTCTCTTATGCTTTTTATCTTTAGAAGGAGATTTTTTTCTGCGCTCATCGATGTATAAAACCTCTCCCACATATTTCTGAGGATCCTTAACACGAGGCTTTACGGCAACATATGGATGATTAACTGGACCAAAAACATCTTTGACAGTTCCAACAAGCTGAAGATTCTTATCTACTACAGGATCATTTAACGCAGGTGCGAATGTTGAACGGAGTATTAAGAAACCCTGTTTGGCATAATGAGAAACTTTGCCTAAACGCTTCATAGCCCCACCCCAATCGAAAACCTTTTAAATATATCCTCTTCGATCCTTTTAAACTTTTCGCAACACCATAAAGAGTGGTAAAGATTGGCAGAAAAGTTTTTAAGCATAAGCACCTTTTCCGGTGAAATTTCTTTCAACGTTAATCTTTTAAATTCTTGACTATTTTAGCTACAAACGGTTTCTAAAGAATTTGGGGGGTGAGGGGGAGATGCCGCTTGTTGAAGAAGTTGCAACCCACAGATTTGAGAGAATCGGCAGTCATTCTCACATAAGAGGGCTCGGATTGGATGAAACTGGTAAGGCCAAGTTCATTGCAGACGGAATGGTGGGACAAACAAGGGCAAGGGAAGCAGCAGGGATTGCCGTTAAACTCATAAAGAAAGGAAAGCTGGCGGGCAAGGGAATTCTACTCGCTGGTCCAACAGGAAGTGGAAAAACTGCCATTGCAATGGGTATTGCGAGAGAGCTCGGAGAGGATGTACCATTTGTTCAAATCTCTGGAAGCGAAATATACTCCGCTGAGATCAAAAAGACTGAATTCCTAAAGCAGGCTTTGAGAAGGGCCATTGGAGTTAGAATAAGCGAAGAGAGGAAAGTTTACGAAGGAAGGATAGAGAAGATACAGCTCAACAAGACGAAGCATCCCTTCAACCCGTACGTTGAAATCCCTGAATCCGTGGTACTTACCCTGAAAACCAAAGACGATGAGAAAACGATCAGGGCGGGGAGAGAGATAGCGTACCAACTTTTAGAAATGGGAGTAGAAGAGGGAGATGTCATTCAAATAGATGCCGAAACAGGCAGAATATCAAAACTCGGGACCACAAAGGAAGAAGAAGGGCTGTTCTTTAAGAAGAAAACAGAAATGCCAAGCGGGCCAGTGCTCAAGATTAAAGAGTTCACATACACAGTAACGCTCCATGATTTAGACCTCGTAAACAGCCGTGCTGGTGGAATATTCAGCCTCTTCTTTGGAGGGGGGCTTGAGATCACAGACGAAATAAGAGAAAAAGTTGACGAGATGGTGAAGCAGTGGATAGATGAAGGAAAAGCTGTTCTCGTGCCGGGAGTTCTCTTCATAGACGAGTGCCACATGCTCGACATAGAGGCGTTTTCTTTCCTCGCAAGGGCTATGGAGAACGAGTTATCGCCTATTCTAATCCTGGCAACCAACAGAGGCATTACAAAAATAAGGGGAACCGATTTGGAGTCGCCCCACGGAATACCGATAGACATGCTTGACAGACTGCTGATAATCAACACTGAGCCCTACAAGAAAGAAGAGATCAAGGAGATAGTGAAAATAAGGGCCAGAGAAGAGGGCATAGAGATTTCAGAGGAGGCTTTAGAGTATCTGGCAGAACTCGGAGAAAAGACAAGTTTAAGATACGCAGTTCAGCTTTTAGCTCCCGCAAGTATCTTGGCTGGTGATAAGAAGGTAGAAAAGGATCACATTAAAAAAGCAAGACAATATTTCGCCGACATAAAGAGAAGCATAGAATATGTCCAAAATCTTGAGGGAATGCTTCGCTGAGCTTTTCTCATTTATAAACCTTTTTCAAGTCTAAATATTTTTAAATACTTCATGAATTTTAGTCATAAACTTGCTCAACAAAGCATATATACTCTGATTATAACTTATGAACTGCCCTTCCTCTGGATCATCTGCTTCCAGTGGAAACCTTTTAAAAGGTGTTAAAATTACACTGAATTAAAATGAAGAATGCAAAAAATGAGCACAAAATTTGTGCTATAATGAAAATAAGAAAAACCACAATTGGTCAAATTGTCAAGAATTGGATAGATTTCCTATGGAGGGACAGGGAATGTTACAAGAAGGCCAAACCAATTTAGGATCACTCTTTGAAAAATATCTCCACAAACAGCGAATCTTTAAGAATAAGGATGTTTTGAGACATAGCTACACTCCCCGAGAGCTTCCGCACAGGAGGGAGCAGATAGAAACTCTCGTTCACATACTGGTTCCCGTCTTAAGGGGGGAGACACCTTCAAACATCTTTGTGTATGGGAAGACCGGAACTGGAAAGACGGTCACCGTTAGGTACGTAACTGAGGATCTGATAAAAATATCTCAGAAATATAATGTTCCAGTAGATGTTATCTATCTCAATTGTGAGATTGTCGATACTCAGTATAGGGTTCTGGCGAACATAGTTAACCACTTCAAGGAAGAGAGCGGAGTAGAGGTTCCTCTTGTAGGGTGGCCCACGGATGAAGTTTATGCGCAGTTAAAGAAAGTGCTGGACATGAGAGAGCGCTTTGTGATAATAGTTTTAGACGAAATAGACAAGCTGGTGAAGAAGAGCGGCGATGATATACTGTATTCCCTAACAAGAATAAACACGGAGCTCAAAAAAGCAAAGGTGAGCATAATAGGTATCTCAAACGACCTGAGGTTCAAGGAGTACCTCGATCCAAGAGTTCTCTCAAGTTTAAGCGAAGAGGAAGTCGTTTTTCCGCCATATGATGCTAATCAACTAAGGGATATACTTATGCAGAGAGCTCAGGAAGCATTTAATGACGGTGTTTTGGATGAGGCAGTCGTTCCTCTCTGTGCTGCTCTGGCAGCGAGGGAGCATGGAGACGCAAGGAGAGCTCTCGACCTGCTCAGAGTTAGCGGGGAGATAGCAGAGAGAGAAATGGCTCCAAAGGTTACCGAAAAGCATGTATGGAAGGCTCAAGAAAAGATAGAGCAGGACACCATGGAAGAGGTAATTAAAACCCTTCCACTGCACTCGAAGATTCTGCTTTATGCAATAGTCCTCCTTGACGAAAACGGGGAATTGCCAGCAAACACGGGCGATGTTTACTCCGTCTATAAAGAGCTCTGTGATTATCTCGACTTTGAACCTCTAACTCAAAGGAGAATAAGCGACTTGATAAACGAGCTGGATATGCTTGGTATCATCAATGCCAAGGTCGTCAGCAAGGGCAGATACGGAAGAACGAAAGAGATAAGGCTCAACATAACACCCTATAAAGTTAAAAACATCTACCGCTTTGAAGAGACATTGAGACCGTTAATATCTGTAAGCATGCTTAAGCAGAGGAGGTTGTTCTATGGATGAATTCGTGAGGGGATTGATGTCAAACAACTATCTGATAACTCCCCCGGCATATTTTCTTTTGTCTGAACACTACAATAGGGACTTCACACTCCCAGAGCTTATAAAATTCGCAAAGGCGAGAGGAACGTTCATAATAGATGATATTATTGCAGAAGAATTTCTGGAGTCTAAGGGAATTATAATAAGACCAAAACATCTTGAAAAGTTTATGACTAGTAAAAAACCAGAAGAACAAAGCCCGGAAGAATTTAAAAAAGGACAAACGCTAGAAATCTCGGAAGCTGAAGAAGCCCCAGCCTTTATAAGTGAAGCTGTAGTTGAAGAAGCTGAGAAGCTCGAAATTCCAGAAAGCCAAGAGCATTTAACCTCTGAAATTGTCGAAGAGCCCTCAATGGGGGAAATAGAAGAAACGAGTGAAGAAGCCGTAAGCGAACTTGTGGAAGAAGTGGAGACACTCGAAGAGGATAAAGAAGCTGTAGAAGAATTTGCAGGGGAAGAAGAGACAGAAGAATCTTTTGACACCAACGGGGAAGAGAATGGAGAAAATGGGGAAGTTAAAAGGAAAGTCGT
>LGET01000151.1 GCA_001507935.1 Thermococcales archaeon 44_46 | reverse complement strand
GGAGCATGAGCTTATCGGCGACGTGAGAGGGAAGGGACTTATGATAGGCGTTGATTTGGTTAAGGACAGGGAGACCAAGGAGAGGGCATATGATGAAGCTAAGAAGGTCGTCTGGAGGGCTTATGAACTCGGATTAATCGTTGCCTTCCTGCAGGGGAACGTCCTGAGAATACAGCCTCCGCTAACGATTGAGAAAGAGACCCTCGATGAGGGCCTTGATAAGCTTGAAAGGGCGATAACGGATGTTGAAGAGGGCAAAGTTGGGGATGAAGCCTTGAAGTTTGTTCACGGCTGGTAGCATTTTTCTCTTCCCTTTATCGCTCTTTTCTGAACATTAGAGTACTTTTTGCTTCCCAAAAATTTATAAAGTGATCTTCTTTCGGCGGGAGAGTAGCAAGGTGAAAAATATGGAGAGAAAAGTGGCCACGAGCATGCAAGCTAGGAAGGCATCATTGATAGTCCAGAACACCCAAATGCCTAGGTGGTTCTACGCTTTCGTGCCGTTTAAGATAGCCACAGGCGGTTCTTCCCAGGTCATTCCTCTCTATGCCATACATCTCGGCGCTGGTGCCGGAGAGGTGGGATTATTAAACGCATTATCAACACTTGCTTCCACTGTAGGGACGATATTCTGGGGCAAGTTGAGTGATAAAACCCTTAGAAGGAAGGTCTTTATCTTAATGGGTCTCTTGAGCACCTCCGTCTTTCTAAGCCTGCTGGCGTTTGCAGAGAGCTTTTGGGATCTTCTATTAATCAACGCGGTTTATTCATTTTTCCTAGCTTCCACTGTTTCGATACCCATTGTCCTCCTCTTTAGAAACGTGAGAAAGACAAGATGGGATGAAGCCGTAGGAAAGTTCAACAAAATCGGAGGCTGGGCATGGGTTTTGGGGCTTTTGATAGGATTTATGCTGGTTAGGTTATTGAGTTTTAAGGAGCTCTTCCTTCTCTTTGCCGTGGTGAACATTCCAGGCTTTGTTATGGCTTTGAAAACCATCAGGGAAGCTCCGGTTTACCTGCACAGAAACAACATCAAGCCCTTTGTGACCCAGGTTGTTCAGAAAGGCCGCTATCTCCCCAACTTTATCATCCATTTGCCCACAAAATTGAAAGTTTCTCCGAAGCTCAGCGGCTTTTATCTGTCTTCGCTTTTTTTCTGGGTATCCTCGGGTATGTACTCTACCCAGCTCCCGGTGTTTTTGATAAAGAACGGGGTTACAAGTCAAGAAGTCTTCGGGTTTGCCATACTAAATTCCTCAATTTCGGCAATGCTCTATCAGAGGGTAGGGACAAAGCTTAAGTCCAAGAACCCTGCTTTGGCACTAACTCAGGGGTACTTCTTTAGAAGCCTTGGGATCCTCTTATTGCTGCTCCCCTTTAACGTTCCTTATGCTTTACTCATCTCAGCCGCTGGAAGCTATGTCCTCTGGGGCTACTCCTGGTCCTACATAAGCGTTTCATCAACTTCTCTCATAGGGAGGATGAGTTCTCCAAAAGAGCAGGGGAGTGCTTTAGCGACTGCAAATTTAGTGAACTCTGCGGGGTTCGTTTTGGGGAGCCTGGCTGGGGGATTTGTAGCGTCGCAAATTGATTCCTTCCTGAACTTTGCCATAGCCTCTTCACTGAGCCTTTTGGCAGTGGTTCCAATTATCAGTCTAATGGGTCTTTCGTTTGTGTCTCCATTCTCAGCTCTCCCCCAAATAAGGAGGAAAAATTAGTGTATCTCTGCATTTCCAACCGTTATATATCTTCCATGCCTTTTCACGAACTCCAAAAAGCGCTTGTACGTGGGATGGTTGCTCAGGGTTTCGCTGTCCCCAATAGCAATCAGCTTTCTCTTTGCCCTTGTTAGAGCAACGTTAAGCCTTCTCAGATCAGTTAAAACCCCAGTTCGCCCTCCTTATTCGACCTCACAAAAGACAGCACTATCACTTCTTTCTCCCTTCCTTGGTAGCCATCTACCGTGTGAACTTCAACCTCTTCCCCTACTAGCGATTGTATCAGATCAACCTGATCATCATAGGGGGTGATTATCCCTATCCACTCTTCTTTAACCCCCATCCTCAAGAGCCTCTCCACTATCTCTTTAACCAGAAGGGCTTCGAGGGGGTTTTCTCTTGAGGTGGAACCCTTTCTCTGCCTCTCCCACTTGTCCCTTCTCTCCGCAGTATCGACAAAAACGAGCGGCTCCTCTCTTTTCAGAATTGAATCCCATGGCTCTCCGAAAAACGGTTCCCTAACCTTTAAATCAGCTAGGGTTATATTTTTCACACTTTCGTCCGCTTTTATCTTTCCTTCGTAGAACTCCCTGCTCGGAAACTCCATGAGCTTCTCGTTCATCCTGTACTGTATTTCAAGCATCTTCGCTTTCTCTGGATAGAGCTGGATGAGCTTTTCAAAAAGCGTCTCGCTAAGTTCTTTTGCCTCTTCACTTAGGATCGTCGGGGGTAGCTGTTTGTGGTCTCCAGCCAAAACAAAGCGCTTGGCTTTTGCGATTGGAATTAAAACACTCGGAATCGTCGCTTGGGATGCTTCATCTATTACCGCAACATCAAATTCAACATCTTTTATGAACTCAAGGGCTGCAGAAGAGTTCGTGCTCAGGATTACATCTGCCTTATCGATTATTTCTCTGATTATCTCTTCCTCTATCTTTTCGACAAACTTGTAGAGCTTCTGCACCTCTTCGTTTAGCGCTATCCACTGTGCCATCTCCTTGACGTCCTTTGCGGGGACTCCCCTTGCGCCTCTGCCCTTCTCGGCCAGCTTTAAAATCTGCTTGTTGGTTAGCCCTCTTCTAAGGCTTGGCGTAGGTTTTTTGTACTGGTCCCTCATCATGGCAAGCCTCTCAGCCTTATTTCTAAGCTCTCTGACCCTTCTGTACCTGGGATGGCTCTCGACTTGGAAGGCAAGGGTGGATTCTTTCAAGTGCTTTGAGACCCTTGAGGGATGACCGAGTCTGACGAGCTTGACCTTTCCCCAGAGCCTCTCCACGAGGTTGTCAACTGCGACGTTGCTCTCCGCTGTTGCGAGAACCTTCTTTCCCCTTTTGACTTCTTGGAGAATAAGCTCTGCAAGGGTTCTCGTCTTTCCAGTCCCAAAGGGACCATGGATTAAGAAGAAGTCCTCACTACCAAGGGCGAGACTTATAGCTTTTCTCTGTGTGGGGTTGAGGTTTTTATCGAAGGGTTCAAACTCCTGAGGAGTGCTCTTCATGGGTTTTTCCTGGTTTAGGGTGAACTTCAGGGCTTTAATGCCACTTTCGCTGAGGTTTTTTAGGTTCTCTATCTGCCTTCTAAAGGTTACATCGTTTGCATAGAGGTCTATTCTAACGTTCCTCAGAGCCCAAGAAGGGACTGATTCCAGGGCAACAACAATAAACCTGCTCCCCTTTTCAACAACGGTTCCAACAAGGTCACTCATTAGAGGATTTCCTCGGCTGATTAAAACCAGATCCCCAACGCTTATCTCTGTTTTAAATGGCTCTTTTCTTCCATACTTGACAAGCTTAAAGCCGAATTCCTCACCGATTATCTTCCCATTGAGGTTCAAAATAGCTCTACCAAGCTTTTCTCTCTCGTAACCTCTAAGCCTGCGCATCTCTTCGCGCATTGCCTCTATCTCAGCCTCTCGCTCAAGCTCTACAAGTTCAATGAGCTTTGCAATGTAACTTTTGATGTGCATAATCCCTCACTGAAGAAGTAGCGCTCTCGTAGAAGAGCATTTTTTGGTGGGCCCGCGGGGCTTCGAACCCCGGACCTCCCGCTTATCAGGCGGGCGCTCTGACCAGGCTGAGCCACGGGCCCGTAAGAATTCTGGTGCCCCGGCCGGGATTTGAACCCGGGTCGCGGGATCGAGAGTCCCGCATGATTGACCGGGCTACACCACCGGGGCGTCGATGTTGATAACCAAAAATTAATTTATAAATCTTTCGATGCTTTTCGTATTGGATTTTATGGAAAATTTAGGATGTTAAACTGTTCTAAAAAGCTGAGAACGGGGGCAATTTAATATGGAAGGAGAACACGTTAGAACAAGAGGGGGAAGTTAGGGATTTTGGTTCCAGAAATTTCCATGAAAATACCCTCTCAATAAAAAACATAAAATGTTGTGGAGTAGCAGAATAACTTACGCAGTTTGCTAAATATTTGTTAAATTGGAGATGTTCGAATATTGATTAAAGATTTTTGGCTATTATTCAACTCATATTCAAAACTCAATGAGTGGTAATCAACTTTTTCTCGAAAAACTTTTTATTATAGTTGTTGGATTATTATAATTGGTGGTAATCTATGTGGAGGAAAGC
>LGET01000150.1 GCA_001507935.1 Thermococcales archaeon 44_46 | reverse complement strand
GATGAATCTCGTATAGGGGAGCTTGAATCTCTGGGAGTTAAGGATTCAAAAAAGCTAACACCCAAAAAAAGAGAGGAGCTTTTTGAAAAGATCGTTAGCATAGTGGATGACTATTTTATTCTCAAACTATCTCCAGAAGAGATAGATAGTAGGGAAGGCACAATGAACGAACTTGAAATCGAAAGCTTTGCCAGAGTGTTAAACTCCCTTAAAGTTAAGCCGGATATCCTCTACATAGATGCTGCAGATGTCAAAGAGGAGCGCTTTGGCGATATCATAGGGGAAAAGCTTTCCTTCTCTCCGAAAATAGTTGCAGAGCATAAAGCCGATGCCAAGTACATTCCAGTTGCGGCTGCGTCAATACTGGCTAAGGTCACCCGCGATAGGGCTATAGAGGGGCTTAAGGAAATCTATGGGGAAATAGGTTCGGGCTATCCAAGCGACCCCGTTACAAGGAAATTCTTGGAGGAATACTACAAGAAACATGGAGAGTTCCCTCCAATAGTCAGAAAAAGCTGGAAAACTCTCAAAAAGATAGAGGAAAAACTGAAAACCAAAAAAGCTCAGCCCACTATTTTGGACTTCTTAAAAAAGCCTTAATCCTTTCGAAGATTTTCTTTATTCTTATTAAAATGCTCTTCACCCACTTCCAGTACATTCTAATAGACCTTTCGAAGTACTCCCACTTTATTATGTCGTATGCCATTACTCCGAGTGTTACCGCTCCCGCGGGAACTAATGGGGTGGCATAAAAGCTGAACTGGGTTTTTCCACCCAAAATCCACTGGAGAGCATAAAAAGCTATTGTGCTCCAGAATATTCCAAAAGGCACCAAAAGCTTTCTTCTTTTTGTCGCAGCATAGGGAATTGCGAATATAAACACCACCATAGAAAGCATCAAAATTGGGTCTGTTGCCGCGAAGATATCGGGGTTGTAGTGGAAAGGAAATGGTTTAAGGCTTATGAACCACTCCCAGAAAGGTGAGGTTGCGGGGTGGTCTCCTTTGTAGCTAAGATGCCATCCAAAGCTTCCGATGAACTCGGAAAGCCATGGGAAGAAGCCTATTGCCTTTATTATCGTAATCTGCGGGAGCAAAAATCCGAAGGCAGGTAAAATGAGTGTCGAGAGGAGTATCTCTTTAACTTTGATTTTGCCCCTTGGGGTTTTTATGAGCAGTATTGGGTATGGAAAAGCACCGTTTAGTTTTGCGGCTGCGGCGAGACCTATGGAAAGACCGCTCGAATTGTATTTCTCAGAAATCAGGAAGTACATGAAAACTGCCGTGAAGAATGCCACGTGTATATCAAGCATCGCAGCAAGGGACGTTGCATACAGGAGGGGGTCAAAAGCTGAAAACACAAGCGCTATAAAAGCAGCGAGATAGCTCTTTGAGATTTTGTATGTAGCGAGAAATACGAGAACGTTTATTATCGCATGCTCTATAAGGCCTGGCAAACGCCAGAAGATAGGCTTGTCCTCTATCAGCATTCCAAGCATTATTATATCCTTCGCTAAAAATGGGTGCTCCGTGTTCAGATAGTTTTGGATGTTCTCCTTATCAGGATAGCGGAATCCCTTTACAATTTCAACGCCTTCCAGGCTTTTAACTTCTTCTACGAATTTTTCAAGGTTTTCGCGAGGGATTTCATAGTAAACGCCATCAAAATTGTGATAGGGCTTGTAGTAGGTGTAGTTGTACTTTTTGGCTATTATCTCGATTTTATACTTAATTTCGTCAAAATCGGAGGGCTGGGTCTGGTTTATGGGCATAAATTCAACTCTTATCCCCAGTTTTGAGAGAATTGCGGGAGTTTGGAGGTTTACGTTTCTTGTATAAGGTCGTGTAAATTCGAGCCCGAGAGCAGAAACTTTTACATAGCCCTTAATCATCTCTCCGCTTGCGATTATATTTACCCCTTCCGAATTCGCTGTCTCGTTCACATAATGGAGTTCAACTCCAAGCTTATGGAGGACGTTTCTTGCCGCGGGGACGTACCAAACTTCGTCTCCAATGTAGTCGTACAGCTCAGCACTTGAGGCTTTCTCATATGAGTACCAGAAGGTTCCGATTATTATCGCAGCCACTGCTACAAAATAAAGCTTTTTTCTAAGGTTCATGCTTTCCCCCACCAAATTTCACCTGCCATCTTTAAATTATTTCCCATAAACCTTTAAAAATTGAATGAAAATGGAACAAGGGTGAGAAAATGGAAGAAATGGAAGCGCTTATTGAGCAAACTGTTGATATGATAAAGCGAGGCCTAGATGAGAAGAAAATACGGGCGAGACTTCCGAAAGAGAAGGCTGATGAGATAATCGAGATAGCAAGGGCTAGGATAAGGGCAAAGGATAAGTTCTCAAGGACTGACCTATGGATGGACTTAGAAGGCCTTAGGTATGCCACTCACGAGGTTGTGGCTGAATATAGGGCAAAGAGAGTTAAACCAAAAAGCATAGCTGATGTGAGCTGTGGAGTTGGAATCCAACTGATATTCTTCGCGAAGTATGCCGAAAAAGCCTATGCTATAGACATCGATGAGAAAAAGCTTTTCTACGCAATGAAAAATGCCGAGAAATATGGTGTTAAAGAGAAGATAACCTTCATCCACGGGGACAGCTTAAGTAAAGAAGTTGTCGAGCAGGTAGATACGGATATGATATTCTCTGACCCTGCAAGACCGCCAGAGATGCCTGAAAGGAGGCTTGAGGATCTTCTTCCGAGTCCTCTTGAAGTTTATGAGGCCTATAAGCACAAGACCGATGCTTTTATCTTCGACCTTCCCCCCCAGATAAGGAGAGAAAAAGTCCCGTGGAGAGGCGAATTTGAGTACATTGATTTATACGGGGCACTCAACAGACTGACTTTCTACTTTGAGCCATTGGCTAAGGCGGAGCGCTCTGCGGTTATGCTTCCCAAGGGGGTTAGAATCGAAAGCAACCCCAACCTTGAAAACATTGTCGAGTGGAGCAAAGAAGTAAAAGAGTATTTGTACGAAATCCCACAGAGCATTGACTATGCTGACTTGATAAATGAACTTTTCCATGCTGTAAAAGGCAACTTACAGATGCTCATTCGGGAAAAACGCAGAGCAGTTGCGACGAGCGATGAAGAAATTGAGAGTGATTACTTCAAGAGACGCTACATCGTAAGAAAGGTTCTCGACTTCCATCCGGTAAGGATAAACGACTTTCTAAAGAAGGACGGGTATGGTAGGGTTACATTAAAAATCTCGATTCCCGATAAAGATTACTGGCGATTCAGGAGAAGAGTTGAGCAAGGTCTGAAAGGAGAAAAGAGGGCTTACCTATTTAAATTCAAAGACAAAGCAATAATAGCCGAGCCCCTCGATTAATCTTTCTGAATTTCGACTATTTTTGCTCTTTGTATCCTTTTTGAGCCAATTCGGAGGGCCTTAAAATAGTTTATGTGTTCATCGGGTAGAAACAAGTCCAGCTTGGTTGATTTGAGCCTCTTTTTCTTGTGTCTTGTGTTTTCATTTCCACTTCCCAGCTTAATTGAACCGTTTATGAATTCATCAAGTTTTTTCTCCATTGACCCACCCAAGATACTAAGGTTGCTTGGGATATATAGGTTTTTTGGAAGTTTCTCTTGTGCTGTTTTGAGTCTTCTGGTATTGAGTTATCAGTGCATAGCTCAAAAATCAAAAGAAATCGTTTTGAACTATATTTTAAGGGAAACGCCGAAATGAAGTAAAGAACACAATGATTGCAGTAACAGTTTTATGGAAATCTTTTTTAATTTGTTTAGACCATTACGATTTACAGTACAAAGAGCGGAGGCAGCGCAATGTGCGGTATAATAGGCTACATCGGAGAGAGAGAAGCTGCTGAAATCTTGGTAGAGGGGCTTAAAAGATTGGAGTACCGAGGATACGACTCAGCTGGGATTGTAACAGAACATGGAGAGCTTTTTATAAAAAAGGGTGCCGGGAGAATAGATGAACTTAAAGAAAAACTCAAACTCTACGAAATGCCCGGCCACAGGGGAATTGGTCACACAAGATGGGCAACACACGGAATTCCCAATGACATTAATGCTCATCCTCATACGGATTGCACTGGAAAAATAGCGGTTGTTCACAACGGGATAATTGAAAACTATCTTGAGCTTAGAAGTGAGCTTGAGAAAAAAGGCCACAAGTTCAAGAGCGACACTGATACAGAAGTGATAGCTCACCTAATTGAGGAGGCCCTAAAGGATTCATCTACATTCGAAGATGCCCTCCGCAAGGCGTTGTTGAAGCTTAGGGGCTCATTTGCCCTCGGAATAATGTATGCAGAAGATAAGGAACACCTCTACTTCGTTAGAAATGAAAG